>JAPOQB010000384.1 GCA_026710965.1 Deltaproteobacteria bacterium
GAATGAAGCGGCTACGGCCAGAGCGGTCAGAGTTGTTGCGAGTTTTGATGTAGACATCTTGAAACCTCCTGTTTGGATTTTTTCGATGGCAGTCGGTGGCACCGAGATGGCCGTAGTTGCTCTCCCGTTGAATTTGTCGATCAATCTAATGTAACAAACTAGTGTAGCGTACCTTATTTGTCAAACAAATTTACATTGGCAAAACGGAAGGGAGATGGGCGTTGGTCAAGGCAAAAGTGATCTACAAACCGCTGATGACGGGGGGCCTCGCCAAGCAGATCGCCGAGCGGATCAGGGAATCCATCACCGATGGAAGACTCAAGGCGGACGACCGGCTGCCCACCGAAGAAGAGCTCGCCCGCCAGTTCCAGGTATCGCGGCCTACCATACGCGAGGCGTTGAAGCGTCTGGCCGCGCAGAGCTTGATCCGGTCGCGGCGCGGCGCGACCGGCGGTTCCTTCATCAACCGGCCGAGCCGCGAGGAGGTCAGCTCCAACCTGACCACCGCCACCGCGCTCCTGGTGAGCCTGGGTGAATTCAAGATCCCGGAGATCCTGGAAGCGCGCCAGGAGTTGGAGTTGTTGTGTGTGCGCCAGGCCGTGGCCCGATCGGAACAGCCGGAACTCGACGCCATGGCCCGAGAGGTCGAAGTGCAACAGCAGGAATCGATCTCGGACGAGGACTTCTGCGCATCGGATGTACGCTTTCATCGCGCCATAGCCGACGCAACCCACAACTCGGTCTTGAAGTTCGTCATGTTCACCGTGATCGAGGCCCTGCAGCCGATCGAGAACATGGCGGTCTATCGGGTGCGCGAGCGCAAGGTCATTGCCCGGCAGCATGAGGAGATCCTGGCCGCGTTGCGGGTCAAGGACGTGGATGCGGCGGCAAAAACGGTCCGGGAGCAAACCGCATACCTTAGAGAACGATTCGACGCCGCACAGGAAATGAGAAAATCCCACCCCAAGTTCCAGCCCCCTGAACCAGACTGACATCAGTCTCTCGAAAGTCAAGTGAGCGCGCGCCGCAACTCGGCGAAAGTCTGCGCTGCGTCGGCATGGACATAGGTGTCCCCTCTAGTGCATCGAAGACAGTACATGGGTACATCCGGTTGCCAGATGTCCTGTATCGTCCCTGCCCCCTTCCCCAAGGCGACGATTGCCGGGGGACAAGGAGGTCGATGGTCGGTTCGACAAACCTCTTCACGGCCGCTATTCGGGCCGCTACCGGGGGCATCTTGTTGGCTCGCGTTCGATAGGGAACCAGATTCATGTAAGCCACCTCATCCAGCGCTTTACCCGCAGCTTCAAGAGTTGGCTCGATGATCTTCCAGACGTTCCAGCACCTGACAATCTCTGCAAAGGTTTCGTTCACGCGTTCGAAGGCTTCCAGAGCGTGCTCCTGCGTAGCACGCTTGAAGGCCCTCAACAGCGGATAGAAATGCTCGTCTTCTCCAGTTCGTGAGCGGTATGCATCTCCGCCACCACCAGGATTTATGGCGAGCAAGACAATGCCGGCACCGGTCCTGTAACGGCGACCGACAAATCCCGCGAACATGGTGTTTGCGTCATCCGCCAAGTGGAGCGGTCGGCATTTAGCGTCGTGAGGGCCGAAATGACCTCACGTTCGATCTGGACGCTATCCTGCCAGAGTTTGCAGATCTCCTTGCGGAACGTCATCGCAGCAATCCTCAACCATGAGTTGGTGGTCGGAGCAGATGCCCGCTTCCGGCCAGTCGAACAGCCGATGCTCGGCGACCGTCGGCATGACGATATGGCGCGAGAGCCCGTCAAGCGCCTTCCACGTGCCTTGCCTCGGTTTCGACATGCCGTCACCAATGGAGGCAATACGACTCCCTCCGGTTCCGCACCCGCATGGGCCAGACATGTTCCTTCACGTGCCGGAAGGGCGCCTCATAGAGCGCCCCGTCCGCTTCCGACATGTTCCAGCCGAAGTCGACGATCCACTTGCCCGTCCGGCGGCGGGTCAGGTCCGTGCCGGTGACCCAAGGTTTGAGCACGTTGGAACTGGGCCGCCCGTTCGGATTGGCCGGAAGGCGGAGCCACTCCCGCGCGAGTTCTCCCGGAACGTCGAACGGCCCGCCCTTGGTATAGCCCATGAAGGCACCCCCGCCGTTCGCCGGTACGCGCCTCGCCCCGGTCAGGTCGATCCCGGTTCCGCCGCGTCGGGCTGTGAGGTTGGCGTGGAGCCACGCGCCACTTGGTGATGAATTCCCCAAGTGTCATTGCGCCCATCGCTGCGAGGATGTGGACGCGGGCCGTGGGCGTTCGAAAGATCGCGCTGGATGATGTGGCGTCGTTCACCGATGCATGACTCCTCGTTGCCGTCATGTTCCCTTCACCATGCAGCGGCCTCGCGCCAGTTGCAAGCCGCGACTTCGGTCAGCCCTCCGTGTGGAGCGGTAACATGTCCGAACGCATCCGTACCGACGCCGTGACCAATAATCGGAACATCGTCCCCGGCATTGGCCTCGACATCGTGCTGTGCGAAGTGTGAAACACGCCCTCGCTCGTTTGCTTCGCGCCCCGGCGTCATGTTACATCCGGCCACCGGAAGACGACGCGGAATGCGCCATGGATCGCGGGCCGGTCGTCTCGCTCAATCGCCGCGAAGGCTCCAAGTCCGAACGCCTGAACGCCGATGTGCCCGTGACCGCCGTCGCTTCCGCCAACCGGGCGTCGCTACGTTTCGGCGACGCCGGTGTCGTTCTCGAAGACATCCTGCACCTCGACTCCGACAAAGAGCGTGCCGGGCATGCTGTCGCGGCATGGCCAACACCAACAACATCGAGGCGGTGTGGGCCGTTTTCAAGCACGGGCTCAAGGGCATCCACCATCACGTGAGCGTTAAGCACCTGGGCCGTTACGTTGACGAATACGCCTTCCAGGGGAATAAGGGCTCGGTCGAGCATCAGACCCCGGAACGGAGCGCCGCTATGCGCCTTGGGCCTCAGCGGAAGCGCCTGACCTTCGAGGGCCTGATTGCAGATTGAGCACAAGCTCAAGAAGGTCGTTCACCGCCTTCATCGGATCCGTCTCCGCCTTGTCCTTCAGCGCCTTCAACGTCTCGCTGTCGGCCTGTTTCATGAGCCCTATCCTTTCTTCATGAGCAGCGGCACGCCTTGCCGCATGGGCATCAGCACGGGCACCCTGCCGTGCTTGGCCAAGGCTCGCGAGGCTACGTTCGAAAGTTCCAGCTTGACCTTGGCACGGGGCTTCAACTCGAAATTCCCAATGGCCACAAAGGGTTCGCCGTCCACCAGCGTATACATCACGCTGTACGTCTGAGCTTGGCGTCCGTCGTTGTGCAGCATGATGGTGACCGTGGCCTCTCCCACCTTCAGCGCTTGATGGAACTCTTTGCGCATCCGGTCATTGACCACCTTGAACTTGTCGAGGTCCATGGCGAAGGATGCCCACCCGTGATGGACGATGACGCCGAACAAGGCGTCTGCGGCCGCCCAGGCACCGTCAGTCACCACGGGCGCCTGAACCTCGCCCAACAGGTACGACTCCATCTGCTTGCTGGTGCAGCCCTTGAGAGTGAAATCCTTGACGACTCCCGCCATGACATGGACCACCTTCGACGTGTACTTGTCACATTCCTTGTCTGACGGAATCTGGATCGCCATGACCACCCGAGCCACCGGATTCTCGTTGGCTGAGGCGGCAACCCTGGCCAGGTCGGTGTAGTAGAGGTCCACTGTCACGTTCGTCTTGCAGCCAACGAGAAAGAGAACAAGGAGCGCTGTGAAAGCGCGGTTAGCGGCACGCATCATGGAACACCTCCGGCAAGGTTCTCCCCGTTGCGGTTTCCCCGGTGGTCTTGAGACATGTCCGAACTGACTACGCCAACATGCGGCCATGACGACACGACCCCGTTCGCGGGACACCCTCCATATACATCATTTTGTATAAGATATGTGTGTGGATATTGAACAATTAGATGTCGTTTTCATAGGAACTGGACGCTGCGGTAAGCGTCGGGGCGAAGAAGCGCATCAGGGGTTACGAGAGCCTCGGCTACACGGTTGAGCGGACCGGCATCCTTTCCGAGTCGTGAATCTCCACGCCCGGTGGCGTGAGTCCTCCTGTTGTCAGCGGCGGCCCGGTCGGTGCGGCGACGTGTAGCGCTCTGCCGGATCGGGCATGAGGTAGCCGACGCCGCGCTCGTTCAGGATGTAGCTGGGGCGCTCTGCGTCGTCGCCGAGCTTTCGGCGGAGGTTTTTCACGGCAATGCGCACCAGGTTCGCCTGGGCGCCGTTGCGCCCGTCCCACACCCGCTTGAGCAGCGTATCGTAGGGCACGACCCGTCCGGCATCGAGCGAGAGCACGCGCAGCACCTCGTACTCGGTGACGGTGAGCGCGACCGCGCTCCCGCCCACCGTCACCCGGCGGCGCCCGTAGTCGATGGCGAGGTCTCCGAGCACGAACGGCTCGGGCCGCTCGCGGCGGCGCAGAGTCGCTCGCACCCGGGCCACCAATTCGGTCGCCGAGAACGGCTTGACGATGTAGTCGGCCGCGCCCGCCTCCAACGCCCGGGCCACGGTCTCGTCGCGGCCGTAGCCGGAGATGAAGATGACCGGCAGGTCGAAGCGCTCGCGCACCTCGCGCATGAGCTCGATGCCGTCCGTGCCGGGCAGCATCATGTCGAGCAGCACGAGTTGCGGCCTCTCGCCGCGGATGACGCGCTCGAGGTCCTGCGCCCCGCCCGTCACCAAGGGGGCATAGCCGGCCCTGGACAGCGCGTCTCGGACGAAGCGGAGCGTCCGCGGGTCGTCATCGACCACCAGGATGCGCGCCGCCTCGCCCTTGTGGTCGCCCGCCGGGGTCGGGCGGGCAGCCGCCGCGGCGCCCGGCTCCCCGGTCAGCGGAAGCGTGAAGGTGACGGTGGTTCCGCGCCCGGCTCCGGCGCTCTCGGCCCGGATGCGGCCGCCGTGCGCCTCCACCAACCCCTTGCAGATGGCAAGCCCCAGGCCGTGGCCCGCCGGCGCTCCGCCCTCGCCGGCTCCGGCGTGCTTGTTGAAGAGCTGCGCCAGCCGCTCCGGCGCCACCCCCTGGCCCTCGTCAGAGACCGCGACCGCGACATGGCCGCCCTCGCGCACCGCCGCCACCCGGATGGGCGAGGACTCCGGCGAGTGCCGCGCGGCGTTGGCGAAGAGGTTGTTGAGCACCTGCACGATGCGCCGGCGGTCGGCCATCACGCGGGGCAGGCTTGCAGGAAGGTCGACCAGGACGCCATGCCGCCCGCCGCCGCTCACGAACGTGCTCCTCGCCCGCTCCACCAGCTCGGCTGCCTCCGAGGGCTCCGGCGTCACCGATAGCGTGCCCGAGTCGATGCGCCCCGCATCGAGCAGGTCGCCGATGAGCCCGCGCATGTGGTCGGCCTGCTCGGCGATGATGCGGTGGAACTCGCGCATCTCGGCCGGGTCGAGCGCCTCTTCCTCCAGGAGCGTCGCCGCCGAGCCCTTGATGGCGGCCAGCGGCTCGCGAAGCTCGTGGCCCACCAGTCCGAGGAACTCGGTGCGCAGCCGCTCGATCTCGTCGAGCGGGGCAAGATCCTGAACGGTGATCACCAACGAGCCGATGGCGTCGCCTTCGGTGCGAATCGGTGTGGCGTTGATCAACGTCCTGACACTGCGCCCGTCGGGCGCCGAGAGCACCACCTCCTCGGCGCGCATCGTCTCGCCGCTTTGGAGCAGTTGCCCGATGGAGAACTCGCTTAGGCGCACCTCGCTGCCGTCGGCACGGCGGAAGGACATGACTTCCAGCAGCTGCTCGGAGGGCCGGCCCGGCATCCGCAGGCTCTCCGCGATGCGCCGCGCCTCGCGGTTGAACGACACCGGCCGGCCGCTCTCCGCATCGAAGACCAGCACGCCGACCGGCGAGGTCTCCACCAGGGTTTCGAGGTCGGCCCGCGCACGCTGCTCGTTGCGATGAGCGCGCGCGTTGGCGATCGCCGCCGCGGCCTGCGAGGCAAACACCATCAGCACCTCTTCGTCCTCGTCGGTGAACGCCTGGCCGTCCGCCTTCTCGGCCAGGAAGAAGTTGCCGACGTGCTCGCCGCGATGGCGCATCGGCGTCGCCAGCAGGGTCTGCGACCAGACCAGGTCGGCGGAGTAGCCGAGCGAGCGGACGAAGCCGGGCAGGTCGTGCAGCCTCAGCGGTCCCGGCAGGTCCCGCAGGTGCTCGAACACCCGCGGCCCGTCGGGCCAGTCCAGAACCCGGCGGTGTTCGTCCGGCGTGAGACCCGAGGTGACGACGTCCTGGGGCGGCCCCGATTCGTCGACGGTCGCGATGAGGCCGTAACGCGCGCCGGTGAGCGCGCAGGCGCTCTCGACGACCTCACGCAGGACGGTGTCGAGGTCGAGGGTTGCGCTGATGCGCAGGATGGCCGCGTTGAGGGTGGCGGCGCGCGCCCGCAACGCCTCGTTTTCCCGCCTCAGATCGTCGGACTGCGTCAAGGGCTCCTCCTTGCCGGATCGGCTCACACTCCGGCCCGCCGGGGCGCTTGAATCGCGGAACATCCCGCCGCCTGCGGCGTCCGGCAGAGCCACTAGCTACATATTTTATCGAAACGACATCATAAATATCAATCTTGATACGTGCATTTTATACAAAATGTATCTAGAGGCGAGACTCGTGGGGGTGTGGTCGGCCCTGGATTCCGAGCACCGACTTTCATCTTGGGCGGTTTCTCTTTCTCCGGCACGTTCTTCCGGCGGGCCACGGCTGCTCCGGCCGTGGCCCTTCTGCCCGACATCAGGCGAGATCGCAACGGTCGAGGTTCATCACCTTGTCCCAGGCGGCCACGAAGTCATGCACGAACCGCTCCCGGGAGTCCTCGGACCCGTAGACCTCCGCAAGCGCCCGGAGCTGGGAGTTCGAACCGAAAATGAGATCGACACGGGTGGCGGTCCACTTGTCTTCGCCCGTTGCACGATCGCGCCCCTCGAACACGTCTTGTGATTCGGAGGCCGCCTTCCACGCCGTGCCCATGTCGAGCAGGTTCACGAAGAAGTCGTTGGTGAGCGCCTCCGGCCGCGCGGTGAAGACCCCGTGCCGGGATTGGCCGAAGTTCGCGTCCAGGACGCGCATGCCGCCGACGAGAACGGTCATCTCGGGTGCGGTCAGCCCCAGCAACTGCGCCCTGTCGACCAGCAGCTCTTCCGCCGACACGGCGTGCCCGCCGTTGAGATAGTTCCGAAACCCGTCCGCGGCCGGTTCGAGCACGGCGAAGGAGTCGACGTCGGTCTGCTCCTGCGACGCATCCGCGCGGCCCGGCGTGAACGGAACCGTCACGTCGTGTCCGGCGTCCTTCGCCGCTTTCTCGACGGCCGCGCACCCGCCGAGGACGATCACGTCCGCCAACGAGACCCTCTTGCCGTTGTCCTGCGCGCCGTTGAACTCCTGCTGGACACCCTCGAGGGTTTCCAGCACGGTTGCCAACCGGGCGGGTTCGTTGACCTCCCAGTCCTTCTGTGGCGCGAGACGGATGCGCGCTCCGTTCGCCCCGCCGCGCATGTCCGAGCCCCGGAAAGTCGATGCCGAGGCCCAGGCGGTGGAGACCAGCTGGGAAACCGAGAGCCCTGACGCGAGGATCCCGGCCTTCAACGTGGCGATGTCCTGCCCGTCGATCACCGGATGCGTGACGGCGGGGACGGGATCTTGCCAGATCAGCTCCTCCGCCGGAACCTCCGGGCCGAGGTAGCGCGAGCGTGGCCCCATGTCGCGGTGCGTCAGCTTGAACCACGCCCGGGCGAACGCGTCGGCGAACTCGACCGGGTTTTCGTGGAAGCGCCTTGAGATCGGCTCATAGACGGTATCCATCCTGAGCGCCATGTCCGCGGTGGTCATCATCGGCGCGTGCCGCTTCGATGGATCGTGAGCATCCGGCACGGCGTCCGCGCCGGCTCCGTCCCTGGGCACCCACTGCCATGCGCCGGCAGGGCTCTTTGTCAACTCCCACTCATAGCCGAACAGGGTGTCGAAGTAGCTGTTGTCCCACGTCACCGGGGTGGGCGTCCACGCGCCTTCGATGCCGCTGGTGATCGCATCGCCGCCCTTGCCGCTGCCGAAGCCGCTCTTCCAGCCCAGGCCCTGCTCCTCGATGGGAGCACCCTCGGGTTCGGGACCGACATGGGCCTGGTCGCCGGCGCCGTGGGCTTTGCCGAACGTGTGGCCGCCGGCGACGAGCGCGACGGTCTCCTCGTCGTTCATCGCCATCCGGGCGAAGGTCTCGCGGATGTCCCGGCCCGAGGCGACCGGGTCGGGGTTGCCGTTGGGGCCTTCCGGATTCACGTAGATCAGCCCCATCTGGACCGCTCCGAGAGGGGTCTCGAGCTCCCGGTCGCCGGCGTAGCGCCTGTCGCCCAGCCACTCGTCCTCCGTCCCCCAGTAGATGTCCTGCTCGGGTTCCCAGACGTCCTCGCGCCCGCCGGCGAAACCGAACGTCTTGAAACCCATGGATTCCAGAGCGCAGTTGCCGGCCAGGATCATCAGGTCGGCCCACGAGATCTTGTTGCCGTACTTCCGCTTGACCGGCCAGAGCAGCATGCGCGCCTTGTCGAGGTTGCCGTTGTCGGGCCAGCTGTTCAGCGGCGCAAAGCGCTGCGTGCCGGTGCGGGCCCCGCCGCGGCCGTCGCCGGTCCTGTAGGTGCCGGCGCTGTGCCACGCCATCCGAATGAAGAGCGGCCCGTAGTGGCCGTAGTCGGCCGGCCACCAGTCCTGCGATGCGGTCATCAGGTCGAACAGGTCCTTCTTGACCGCGTCGAGGTCGAGACTCCCGAACTCCCTGGCATAGTCGAACGCCTCGCCCATCGGATTGGACAGGGGGGATTGCTGGTGGAGAATTTCCAGTCTCAGCTGGTTGGGCCACCAGTCCCGGTTCGACGTGCCGCCGCGTGCGGCGGCTGTGCGAGCTCCGTGCATCACCGGGCATTTGTTGTCGCTCATGATCTCCTCCTTTGCATGTCGAAAATACGCCTGCGGTTCTGAGGTTGAGTATAGAGAACATCGTCAAGAAGTAAATTTGATTAATATTCTCTCTGTGATAAGGGCAGATTATGGATGTCTCCCCGCGGGAACCGCTGCCGGCGTGGTTGGTGTGGTACCTGTCTTTCGGATCTCCTGTTTGTGCCGGCGATTGGCCTGCCGTCCGCCGTGCGGGCACGAACGTCTCTTCGTGCGGTTGGGCGAACCAAAGATTGCCGGGACCTCTCGAACAGGCGGGCGCTGCCGGGCCAAGCGAGCCGTTCCTGCCGCTCCACGGGCGAGAGGCCCGACAACTTGATGCCCTGGTGCGCGCACGCCTCGTCGATGATTGCGATGGCCCCTTAGTGGTTGCCGGTGAGCGCGCGCAACGCCTCGTTCTCCCGCCTTGCTTCGTCGGACTGCATCGAGGGCTCCTCCCCTGCCGGTTGGCACGCGACATGGTGCATGGAAAACCACCATCTTTTATCAAAACAACATTATAAATCCGTTCTCAACACGCACATTTTATCAGTAGTGTCCGACACGTTGGCGTGTGGCGAGCTGTAACCTACTGAAATGGGGACCGATTTGGGAGTATTGGGAGTGTAACCGATTTGGAAAGGGAGTTGGGGATTTGGCAGACTTCCCGGTTTGAGCCGGGAGGTGGCTATGCACGGAGGAAAACTGGTCTTCGCCCAAGTGATGGAGTTCGCTCCATGGCATACGTTTCGTCGCTTGGTGGGGAAGTACCGAGGGGATTTCAACGTGCGTACCTTTCGGTGTCTCGACCAATTTCTGTGCATGGCATTTGCGCAACTGACGTACCGGGAAAGCCTGCGGGATATCGAAGCGTGTCTTGGGGCACAGCCGACCAAGCTTTATCATTTGGGCATCCGGGGCAACGTGACACGCAGCAACTTGGCCGATGCCAACGAAGGGCGGGACTGGCGCATCCACTGCGAGTTCGCTCAAGCGCTGATTCGGATGGCGCGACGACTGTATGCGGACGAGTCGTTGGCCGTGGATCTGGCGAACACGGTCTACGCTCTGGACTCCACCACCATCGACCTTTGCCTGTCGCTTTTCCCGTGGGCGCCTTTCCGCCAGACCAAGGCCGCCGTGAAGCTGCATACGCTGCTGGACCTGCGCGGCGCCATCCCTGCCTTCATTTTCATCTCGGATGGGAAGCTGCACGATGTCCACGTGCTCGATGTCCTGTTGCCCGAACCGGGCGCCTTCTACGTGATGGATCGAGGGTACCTCGACTTTCAGCGGCTGCATGTCCTGCACCGCGCCGGCTCCTTCTTCGTGACACGCGCCAAGTCCAACCTCCGCTGCAAAAGAATCTACTCCTCTCCGGTCGATCGCACCACCGGACTGATCTGCGACCAGCAAGTCGTGTTGACCGCATTCGACTCCCGACGCGTCTATCCCGAGCGACTGCGTCGAATCCGCTTCAAGGACCCCGACAGTCGCAAGACACTGGTCTTCTTGACCAACAACTTCGACATTCCCACCCTGAGCGTGTGCGCTCTGTACAAGAACCGCTGGCAAGTGGAGTTGTTTTTCAAGTGGGTCAAACAACACCTCCGCATCCAGCGCTTCTTCGGCACCTCCGAGAACGCAGTCAAAAGCCAAATCTGGATCGCCGTGGCCGTCTACGTGCTCGTGGCCATCATCAAAAAACGTCTCAAAGTCGACCTCTCTCTGCATGCGATCCTACAGATCCTCAGCGTGATGCCATTCGAAAACGTCCCATTGATTCAGCTACTTACCGATACACCGCTGCACCCAGAAACCCCCGACGACCGTAACCAGCTGTTCTTGCTATCAAATGTGTCGGACACTACTGACATTTTATATAAAAAGGTGTATGTAGAGGGTGCTGATAGAGGCGGTGTAGCTTGGCGGATCAGGCCGGCAAGGGCGCCATCGAGAAGGGAAAATGCACGAGTCGGCGGCGTCTCGTGGAAGGAAGGGGAATACGGTGATAACCGGCGACGAAATGCTGCGGCGGATCGTCGAGAAGTCCACGCTGGACGAGGACTTCCGGCAGCAGCTTCTGGCGGATCCAAAGACGACCATCAGCGCGGAATTGGGTATTACGATTCCCGATTCGATGAACATCGTGGTCCATGAGAGCGACATGCAGACGGTGCATCTGGCGTTGCCCCCGGATCCGAACATCACCGAGGAGCAGCTTGAGGCCATCTCGGCCGGTCTTTGCTGCTGGTGGTAAACCCGTTGGCCGGCGGAGGCCATGATCGCGCCGGTGTGGCCGGCGGAACAAGCCGAGCCGTTGCGTGCGAATCCCCAGAGGTGTGACATGAACTCGTTCATCTTGTCCCGCGGTGGGAATTCACCACAGGATTCAAAGGGGAGGATGGTTCTATTCTTCACTTCAACGACCAGCCGATTGGCTACGGACGGCGAGACACGTTGGATGTGAGACACGAATCACGACAAGCCTGAGAGGACGGCCGCCTATGCCCAAGGCAATTGCAGGACTCGGACTGAGACATCGAATGATGTTTCCAGCAATTCGTCTTTCCGCAATTGCCGTCGCCCTGTCGGCCGCGGTTCTCCTGTCCGGCTGCGGCGGCGGAAGTGCCAAGGTCCGGACTCCGACCGACGACAACACGCCGCCGCCGGTGCACACCGTGGAACTGGCCGGCCTCCATGGCCTGGGGGACTGGCTGACGGCCAATCCCGGGGGCACCGTGGTCGTGCCCGCGGGCGACTATCGCGAGGCCGGCGGCGTGCGCTTCTCGTGCCCGGCGGGCGGGGCCGACTGCGCGGTAGCGGTGAGGAGCGCCGATGGTTCGATCATGATCTCGTCCACCGGCGGCATGGCAAGCGCTGACGTCGTAAACCCCCCGTACTGGATACTGCAATCTGCCGACTCGCTGCTCATGAGCGATAGTCTCGTCTATTCCAGCCTGCGAGATTTTCGCGTCCAGGCAGACTGCGCCGGAACTACTTGCACAAATCGTCCTCCCGGTTTTTCCCACGCGCATCACCTCGCTTTCCGACATAAAGGATGTGTTAGGGAGTCAAGGCTTATCGCCTGACCAAACGACGACGGTAACAGAAACTCATCGTGGAGTTTCCCTGAACACCTACGAAGACTACGATGGTTGGCTCGATTACAACTTATTCGTAGCTGGGCGCGGTTCCGCACTCAGGAACTCCGCTCCCCTGGCCATCTCCATCGGCGTCGCTACGGGCAGCAATCCCGTTCTCGGAAGCGCCACTTGGTCGGGCGTCATGGCCGGCGTGGACGTGAGCGATACCGCGTCTTATCGCAGCCGGGTCCGGGGAGACGCCGACCTTACCATCGCCGATTTCACCGACCCGAAACTAGACGTTGCGTTCACCAACATCAGCGATGTCGATGCCGGCCGGCGGCGCGCCGATATGACATGGGACCGCGTCCCGCTCACGGACGGGGGCTTTGGGACGGGATCGGACGGGAACTCGATCCAGGGGAAATTCTACGGGCCGAACCATGAGGAGGTCGGTGGAGTATTCGAACGCGATCAGGTTATCGGCGCGTTCGGAGCGAAACGCCCGTAGGATTCCCGATCAAACCGTGTCGTCATTCTCCGCACGGCGAAGGCTGGCCCGCCGGTGTTGGCGACGATCCGAACGTTGGCGTCCTGGAGATGATGCTGTCTCAACCCCCAACGGCCGGTCAGAAGGGCAGCGATTGTGGCTGAAGGTAGAAGTGTCGGTGTGCGTAAAGGGGTGACGAACAGCATTCGCATCCCCAGGCCCCGAGCAAGGCCTCCCAAGTAGAAGCCTCCCCTATGCCCACGGACCCACGGCTATCGGCAGGGCGATGTATGAAGCGGCGGACGATGTACCCACTGGCCAGGGAACCGTACGGGTCGGTCTCGCCGCGGGCCGTCGCCGACATGGTTTCTGCCATCGGTCCGGCGATTGTCTCCGCGAATCTGATGGCTTCCCGGACTGCTCCTGTTGATGCTGTCGGCGATATATTGCAAAGAGGTGGCCAAGACAGGCCCACGACCGAAGCGGCGAAGCCCCCGGTTGTCGTCCGTCGCAGAGCCCTTCAATGACGCGCGGACAGGGAGCCCGACGGTCATGCTGACTAGACCAAATCACGGGCGTCGACCTCGCACGGGACCCTGGAGAATGACCGCCAAAACCGCTTGCGTCCTGTTGTTGGTTGGCGCCGCCGGTTGTTCCACACTCAGCGGCGCGCGCAACCCGAAGGTTCAGGTGTCCATCGACCATCCGCCCGGCGCCGGCGTCAACATTGCCAAGGTCGCCTTCGCGCCGCCGGCCGGCGGCTGCAGCGTCGCGGTCGTCACCGCCGTCACCGAAGGCCTGCTGCTCGCGAACGTCGAGGTTGCCAGCGACGTAACCGTGGTCGCCAGCCGGGCGGATCTCGGCGACTCAGGCCCGCGAGCGGCGACCGTCCCCCCGCGCGAGTTCCTGCTCAACGTCCGCGACAGCACGTGCGAGGCGGACCGGAGCACCAGCTCCCGCACGGAGGAGAGGATCCGCACGAAGACGCGCAAGGTCGACGGCAAGAAAAAGAAGTACAAGGAGAAGTACCGGGTCACGACCAACAAGGCCACCACCCGCTTCGATGTCGGCCTCTCGGTGCGAGCGGCCGACCTGAGGAACGGCAACGTCGTCGCGGCCTGGAGCATTGCCGAGTACGCCCAGCGGTCGAACACGGCGACGAACGCAAGGCCCGCCTTCCCCGATGCGGCGCCGCTACGCCGGCGCGCCGTTGACGGCGCGCGCGAGGAACTCATGCGGTGGCTGCTCCCTTGGAACGAGACTGTGCGGCTCACGTTCTACGATGCCGAAGAGTGCGGGATGGCGCTCACGTTCGCGCACGTCAACGCGGCCCGCCTGGACTCGGCCAGAAAAGCAGCCAGACGTGGTATCGACGCGTGCGCCGCCGAGGACGCCGAGTTCCGGGCGGCGGCGCGCTACAACGCGGGCATGGTAGAATTCATCAGCGGCAACCTTGATGCGGCACTCCGGGCGTTCGACACCGCGGCGGGCATCGATCCCGCGAGCGAGCACGCGTCGCGGGCGGCGTACGAGGTAAACCGCGCGAGGGAGTTGCAGGACAAGATACACACAGTCAACGCTCTCGACGCGGATTCGACGCTAAAGGAGTAGCCTCGCTCCGCTCTTCCTTCGACAGAACGTGGAACGTGGGGAAACCTGGCTTGGTTGGCCGCGGGTAGATGAGACGGACCGGGAAGCCGCGCCGGGCAAATGAACTCGCCCGCCCAAGGCGTGGTCCAGCACCTACCGCATCGCGCTGCTAGCCATCGCGGCCACTGGCAGCCCGTGGCGTTCCAAATAGAGCCTGTTTGATCCGCCCACGTTTGCAGTTTCTACGCGCACCCGGGCCTAGCGGATGGTGTAGCCCTGCCCGTCAGGCGAGATCAGGGGGATCAAGGCCGGCGTGTGTGCGTGCCAGGACCCGCTGCAGAAGCCAGCGAAGCCGCCGGAGGTGCGGAAGGCGCAACCGCTGGGTGTGTTCGCGGTTCCTGATGGAATGTCCATCGGCAGCGGTGAGGCATGCCCTTGTCGGCGGCGGTGATGCGCAGCCGGGCCGATAAAGGTAGGGGGCGCGGATAGGGAGTATAACATTGCGCAAGATGATGATCGCGGGGGCGGTGTTCGGCATGCTCTGGATGGGCGGGACTGCCTTTGCCGACTACACGGAAGGCCGGAGTTTCAACTACTTCAACAAGACGACGTACAATGACCGGGACTGGAACGTGATGTTCTACGAGAACTGCGCTCTCCCGGAGTATTCCTCAACTCAGTGGGTCGAAGAGGGGGGCGAGAGGTTCCTTCGTTTCACCCTGAAGAACGGTCAAGTTGGCGGGTGCCGGAGCGACAACCGCGCAAGAGCCAGGGCTCCGTGGTGGGAGCGTGCGGAGGTCAAGCAGACGAACGGCCTTGAACCTGACCGCGACTACTCCCTGACCTTCCGAATCAGATTCGTCAACGGCTTCGACAATGACCGGGAGGGCTTCATACAGCTACACCAAAGCGTCGAGGGATGCCGCACCGGAGCCTTGATTATCGTCCGCTTCAGCAACGGATTCCTCTTGGGGTCCATGTCGCTTGCCTTGATCAAGGACTCCCGCGGGCGATGGCTGGACGCGCGGTTTGACTTCAACCCGTCGAGCCATTTCAGCCTCTACCTGGACGGCAAGAAGATGATCGAGAATCAGGGCACTCGACGGGAGGCTCAAGCGCAATGTCTGCTCCACCTGAAAATCCGGATCTACCGGCCCGGGGATGAGCTGGCCACCGGCGGAAGGGAATCGGTGATGGACATCGACAAACTGAAGCTCGTCGACCGATAATTGTGCGCTTCCGCCTTGCTCGGCTGTCCGGCAACGCACGTTCCCCGACATGGAGCTCCGCGACAATCCCGTCCTGAGGTTCGGCACCGCGACTTGGGATGGACTGCTCCTCGGCTTCTCCGGGCTCTCCTCCATCATGGGAGGCGTCAACCTCACCGTGAACCTCACGACCTCAGAGGATCACTTGATTTCGCCGCCCTCGTGTTCGCCAACAAGCTGGGTTCGCCCGATCCGTGGTTCCCCGTCCGGGACATCAGCTACGACGTCGAGGTCTCGGGAACACGTTTCGAAACACCAACGGCGCCGGCTACGTGGCAGGCACCTTCAGGGGACCAAGGCACGAGGGCACGACGGGACCGCGAAGCGTACCGATCTGGTGGTCGCCTTCGGCGTAAAATATGATCTCTTCTTGGTGGTCAGCAACATCCTCTTCCTTGCCGGCATCGGTACGCTCATCTGCGCCTGGGGCCAGATCGCCCTTCGGGCCCTGAAGCGCGGCGCTAGCCCCACGTTCTCCTTGACTTGTCAAGCACTATTCCACGAAGTACCGAGGCGTTGGTACTGTATGGATTCCCGCTTGACAGGCGAGAGAAAATAGAATCGACAGTATATCCCGAAGATACTGCGCTGCGCCCTCTGGCAAAGCCTTGGCCGTCCTGGGATCCATCTCCTCTGCGACCGCGAGGAGCAATCCCGCAAGGATGCGCACCCCAGCCGGAAAGGAGTACGAGAAGTGAAGATGTTGCTGGTGATCACCACATTCCTTTTCGTTGTGCCGGCACATGCCTGCATGGACAGGCAGGTACGTTTCGGCTTCTACGCCTCTTTCAAGCCGGTGAGCTACAGCTCCGGGACCGGCGCTCACCTAGGCTACGAGGCGGACCTGCTCACCGCGCTCGAGGCCGTGAGCGGCGGCAGGTTGTCGTTTTCGCGCCAGGGCATCACGGCCTGGAAGGACATCTGGCTCCGGCCGGCGGGCCCGGACCTCGACATGGCGGGCGGGGGCATCACCATCCTGGAATCGCGAACCCGCGACCGGGCGGGCCGGAGAGCAATCGTGTTCACCGCCGGCCACATCGAGTTCCGCCAGTCCCTGTTGGTGCGGCGTGAAGATGCCGGCCGGCTGGCCCGCTACGAGGACCTGGGTGGACAGGACAAGGTCGGGGTGATGCCCGGCACCACGGGCGAGGCGCGGTTTCTTGAGCTCACCGCGGGCGCCAGACCGCGGGTGGTGCAACTGCCCGACGAAACCGCGCTGATCAAGGCGCTGGCGGCCGGCCGGATCGATGCCGTGGCCGGCGCCGATACCGGCAACCGATTCGCGTCGCGGGAGTCGAAGGGCGCCTTGGTGGTCACCGCACTGGACCGCCAGGTCGAGAAGGGCGGGTTCGCCCTGGCCGCCCGGCACGCGGCGCTCGCCGCGTGTCTCAACCGCCACATCGCGCATGTGACGGGCAGTGGGCGTATCGGCTATGCGGAGTGGCTCGATGATCCCGAAGTGTTCATACGACAGGCGCGGAAGGGACGTTGACGGCGCCGCCAAGCCTCAATGGACTGGAACCGCATCCTCGACGGCTACTGTGAACGACTCGGCACGGACCCGAATCTCTGGGGCGAGCCGGTCAACGCAGTAACCAACGCCGCCTTCCTGGTTGCCGCCGGCTGGGCGCTGCGGGAGGCCGTCCGCGCGGAACGGTTCGACTGGAGCGCCGGCCTTCTGTGCGCCAACGTCGCGGCCATCGGGATCGGCTCATTCCTCTTCCACACCTTCGCCACCCCCTGGGCGGAGTTGGCGGACGTGATCCCCATCCGGAGCATGATCCTGCTCTATTTGGGGCTCGTGCTTCGGCGCGCCTGCGGGCTGACCTGGTACGGCGCCGCGGCCCTGGCGCTGGCCTTCCTGCCCCTCTCCGCGGCCTTCACGTACCTGATGCAGGGAACGCCCCTCGAGGGCGACAACGCGGGCTACATCGCCGCGTGGACGTTGATCGCCTGCAACGGAGCCGTCGTGTGGAAGCTCGACCATCCCCTGGCGGGCTGGCTCATCGCCGGGGCCGGGATCTTCGCGGCGTCGATCTTCTTCCGCATGATCGACGAGGCGGTGTGCGCCGCGTTCCCGCCGGGCACGCACTTCCTGTGGCACATCCTGAACGGCACTCTGCTGGGGGTGCTGGTGGTGGGCTACATCCGGCATTGCGGGAAACGCTGACGGCGCAGCCAGGCGGGAGGGCTGATGATGACGAGCAAACGAAAGTGGCCGTTCATTTGGGCGTCGTAATTACGGGACTATGGGTTCCAGGCGCCTCCGTAGCGCTCCATGGAGCCGGGAAGAACTGAGAATTGCGCCGGCGGGACTCTCACCCGCTAGTACCGCAGCTAGTCTCGCTGCTCCCTGCCCTAGGCCGATGGGAGCCGGGGCGCGGCTCGTGCTGGACGGCGGGCGGGTGTTCGCGGTCTCGGGAACCGCGACGTTCCGGCCGTCGCTGAGTTGGGCGTGCGCCACGAACGGGGGCGACTGCCGGCGCGGGCCTTACAAGAAACCAGGAGGGCTCTGGAGGAGCCTTGATGAAGGAATCGATACGACACCGCGTGCGCGACTTCATCGCCGAGAAGGGCGAGCCGTCCATACCGGAGATCAGGACGGCATCGGGCCTCACCGTCGGCCAGGTGATCAACGTCATCAACGCTCTACGTCATGTCGAGGGCCTCAACGTGGTCAACGTGGAGGCGGGCACTCGGCGGTTCAGGATGGAACCGGGGTGGTGGGTGAGTAGGTCCCGCGGCAAGGTGTTCAAAACGACCCGGGATGAGTGGGAACTGCTTGACCGCATCGGGAGGCGCGTGAACGGCCCCCGGCACGTGACCACCGTGGAGGCCCGCCGTGAAGTCATCGAGATCGTGGAGAGGCTTGTCGAACAGCGGATGATCGAGTCCGCCGGCTACGTCCAGCGCAGGCCGAATCCGGTCCTTCGGGTGCGCCTGACGGACAGGGGCTGGACGCTGTTCACGGCGACGCTCGACGAAGAGAGCCTTGAGCCCAGGCCGGGCCCGCGGTAGGGAAATGCTGCTGCGACGAACCGGACGTGGTGATCGGGCGTCATGTCAAGAGGCGCGCAGTGGCGGGAATTAGAATTATATAGTTGACTACAGAAGCGGAAAACCAATACAAAGCCCCTGGCAAATCGTACCGCACGGGGATCAGCTTGATCGAGCTTGGCGAGCTTTTCCCCAATGAAGACGCGGCTCGGGAGTGGTTCGAGGCGAAGCCGTGGCCCGATGGAAAGCGCCCCTGTCCGCGCTGCGTGGAGGGCGTGGGCAAGCCGGTTCCGAACGAAAACCCGATGCCCTATCGCTGCGTCCGGTGCCACAAGTTTTTTTCGGTGCGCACCGGCACGGCGCTGGAGCGGTCGAAGGTCCCGCTGAAGTAATGGGCCTACGCGATCTACTTGAGCGTCACCAGCCTCAAGGGCGTGTCCAGCATGAAGCTGCACCGCGACATCGGCGTGACGCAGAAGACGGCCTGGTTCATGGCTCACCGCATCCGGGAAGCGTGGGGGCTGGACGACAACGCGCCGCCGTTCGCCGGGCCGGTCGAGGTCGATGAAACCTACATGGGCGGCAAGGAGAAGAATCGACACGCATCGCAGAAGCTGCACGTCAGCGGGCCATCGGGTAAGGTGGCCGTGGTGGGGATCAAGGACCGCGAGACGAACGAAGTCGCGGCCAAGCCCGTCGCGAGCACCGACGGGCCGACTCTCAAGGGCTTTGTCCGACAGAACACCGCGAAGGGCGCGGAGATATTCACCGACGATCACGCGGCCTACCACGGGCTGCCGCAGCACACCGCGGTCAACCACAGCGTCGGCGAGTACGTGACGGGATGGCGCACACGAACGGAATCGAGAGCTTCTGGGCGCTGCTCAAGCGCGGCTACCACGGCACCTACCACAAGATGAGCGCGAAGCACCTATGTATTTTAGGGCGGTTGTCGCTGCTGCGACTGTAGCTTGGTTGGCATTGGCGCCTGTCCGCGCTTCTGCGGACGACATAACCGCGCGGTAGTGCCGCTCCCTGGAAAATGGGTTCTGCGTGTTGGCGGAAAACAGCGGGCGACATAGGCCCCCACCTCATGGCAGTCGTACTGCGCGGCACCGCGCGGACCTCCTTCGTGACATGGAGAGGACGCTGACGAACGAGGTGGCGAGGAGTCTCTGTCGTCCCAATGATGAGTGTGGAGGCGCGACCCCGGCGGCATGACGAAGTGGATTATCGCGCTGGACTTGATGGACGCGGGTGACGCCAAGGCTGGCGAGAGGATAGTTCGCCGCCTCTGCGAGTGCGCGAATAAGCCAAGATGCTGACAAGAAGGGCGGGAGCCCGTCCATTAAGGAAAGGATATCACAATGAAGCGCCTTCTGACCGTCGTTTTCGTGGCCCTCCTCCTGTGGACCGCGCTTTCCCTTGGCTTCGCCCATGCCCACGAACCGCCGTCGCACAATCAACGAATTGCCATGTTGAGAAGCCTTGTGGCAATCAGCGGTGGGACAGGGAAAGCATGCCGGAGCGCATTTCGGGACATCGGTGCCTGCGTATCGAGATGTGGCGCGGGGGATGTAATCCACAGCGACTGTTTCGAGAAATGTATTACGCCGAGCATTCTTAGAACACTATGGGTAATCGAAGACGGCTCGCGTAGGGCTAGGGCAATTGAGATGAAGGCCCGCGAAGGCCGAGGAGATGGGGAGTGATAATGAGAAGTTTCGACATCAGGGAGAACGCCGCGGGCCGGTTCCACCTTGAGAGATTCGGCGTTAGCTGCGGAGGGATAGACCGCGACGAGGTATTCTTCTTTGTTGTCCGCAGGTCGGATGGCGAGGAGATTGCTCGATCATCGCCCACGACCGCTCGGGATCTCGGTATCGCCGAGCGGGGACGGAAGGACTACGACCTCGATTTGTTCCACCGGACGGATTTCTTTGTGGCGAGGGGGGCGTTGCCGCCGATACCCGGCTCGGCTATAGCCCGGCGGGCGACGTGGGAGTATCGCTGATTCCGGCATCCCCCCGCATGAAGAAGCCTAGAGCTTTGTGCAAAGAATCGACTGCGGTATCTCGTTGCAGAACGCAGCCAAGGCTTCCGCCTCGTTCTTCATGTGCTTCAGCTCTGCGCGCACGGGCTCCGCTTGCTTCTTTTTCCCGCCCGTATCTACGCAGAGGCGGATGACCTTGTGCTCGTCCTTGTCCTTCTGCACAACCAGTCCGTACATGATCTGTGCGAACAGGTCGGACATTTCGACAATGGCGCGGTTGGCCTTTTCTTCGTGCGCCGCCCGCCCCGCCCCCGTTGACCGAGCCGCTGCGGCCACTTGGGCGGGACTCATCCTCATCGCCTCGCCAAAGGCCCTCACCGTGAGCCTCGTAGCCCTTATCGCGTGCGCGAATGTTGAGATCCCGAATGATCTCATTCGCCTCCTGGCTGCTCGTTGGCCCTGCGGCCATCGCCATCGTTGGAACGAGAATTACCGCCAGAATCACCATCATGGCTTCCCTCCCTGTGGAGAGCGGGGGAAAGAAGCCGTTGTGCGAGCTCGTCAGCGGTGAGAGTCATAGGTGGGATGATCGGATCACGAGGCATGGTCGATGCTCCCCGGGGTTGTGTGGTAGGCTCAGGGGAAGCGCCCGTAGCTCAAAAGGATAGAGCGTTTCCGTCGCAGGGAAGGGGTGCAGGGAGCTGATCTTGCCACGGAGTTTCAGGCGTACAGCCGAAGACGAGAGGACCTGGTTGAGCTTGGGGCGTCGATCCTGAAGGCGCTATCTGAGACTCGCTGAAGCGTCCCACCAGATGATGTCGCCGCAACTCTTTGGTAGTGAACTATTTATTCCCGCAGTGGGCACGTTCACACTTCGCGGCCTGCTGAAGATCAAGGTGGTGCGCAAGCCGGCGCTGAAGGCGCGCGAGAGGATCTCGCCGTTTACCGGGCAGGAGATCACGGAAGCGGCGAAGCCTGCATCGCGGGCGGTGAAGGTTCAGCCGTTGAGCGGGCTCAAGCACATGGCGGAGTAGGTCGTGGCGGCTGCGCGGAGGAGCGTTTCGATGCAGGTAGTGACGCGGGCAGACAAGGCTGTGCTTGCATTCAGCGTGGCGGCCGCGGGATATTTCGCGTTCCTCGCGCTCGACTATTACGTCTTCAGGCTGGACTCGATACTGTTGGGTGTGGTGCGCGAGTTGCTGACCATTCCGCTGGTTCTGGCCGTGGCCGGCTTATTCGTCTTCTCCGTTGTCCGCCTCCTGAAGGACAGGGGCCTCATCAACGCCTGCAACGTCAGTTCGGCGTTGATCCTGCTTGCTCTCAACTGTCTCATATGGGGCGTCTGACGGGCCGCCGATGACCTGCGGCCGGGGTCGCGCTGACGGAGTTCCACCGGGGCCGGGGCATGCGCATCCTGGGAAGGACCCCGGACCCTTGGGAAAGACGCCTCCGACGGGCGTCCACCCCGACGGGCGAACACGGGTCGTGTTACACAAATCCTTGAGTTTCCGGGGATGAAGCAAACACGGCGGCGATCCCATACTGGTGCAACTTTCCCAAGGCTCTCTATCGCGTCCCTGGCGCACACCAAGGCTGCCACGGCACGGGATGGCAGGGCCGACACGCGCTGTGTAAGCCAAGTGGCATGAACGAGGGGGAGTCGATACCGGCGGAAGCCCTCGGTAGGGGAGCGGCCACGGCGAGTAAGTGGCGGTCGGTGCCGACACGGGCGAAGCGCGCGGTGGTGAGGCGAAAGCGGAAACGGCCGCGTCCCGGGGACGAGTGCCAGGAGAATTCGGGAGCTTTTTTGATATACCTAGAAAATACTATCCCGCTCACGCAACATACGCTTAACACACCTGAATGTGCTAAGTGTCGCCGTCTTTCAGAATATGGTGAATGGGCCGTTTTTGCGGAGGGCACGACCATGTATGCTTCCGCAACCGCACAAGGGCTGCGCGGAATAAAACGCGGCCGGTCCGGCTCCGGGACCGCCGGCTTCTTCAAACTCCTGTAGCCCGGCGGGTTGCACGGGCCTTCGCTTTCCGGTCATGACGGGATGATGCCATGGCGCTGAGCGAACAAGTGCTGGAGGTGATCGCCCGGGTGACGCCCGAGGAGCTGGCGGAGACGCGCCGCTGGTGCGAGTTCGGAGACCGCGTGCAGTTGCTGAGCGACTTGACGGAGGGCCGCGTGGCGCGATATCCCTGGACGGGAAGCGAACGGTCTACATGCGCGAATACGCGAGGCGGCGTCGTCGAGAGGACCCTGAGTTTCGGCGCCAACGGCTTGAAAGACAGGCGGAGTTTCGTGAGCGGCGGCTGAACTACCTTCGCGAATACCGCCGGGCGCGCACGGGGCGCGCGAGTTGATGGAGGGAAGGACGAGCCCTTGAGTTCCCCTGAAACGGCGACGGCTTTGCCCTTTGCAAGAGAGCAACGCCGTACCGTAGTCGTTCAACGCATTGCCGGGGGGCCGTTGACAGGCCGGCCCGGCGATGCGCGGAACGCAGCAAGGTTCGAGATTCCGCGCCGTGCCAGGCCCCTCGGTGAGATGATGGCCAACATGCAGATCACGTCGATTGACAATTACGGAGTCGCGTCAGCGGAAAGGAGTCTGGAATGAACAGATTGGGACTCTGGCTGCTCTCGGCAGCTGTATTGCTGGGGGTTCCCGCGCTTGCGGATAACGC
>JAPOQB010000928.1 GCA_026710965.1 Deltaproteobacteria bacterium
CCAGGAGCCAGTCGAAGATGCCGGCGAAGAAAATGTAGGCCACCGCCGTGAGGATGATGGTGATGGGCCAGCGTTCTCCGGCGCCGTACTTGAGGTAGAGAAACGTCGCCACCAGCGACGAATACACGAACCCGATCAGCCAGATGGAAAGGAAAAACCCCACCACCCAGGCGCTGATGAGCAGCGTTCGCCGGCGGGGTTCCTCCGGAGTTATCTCCTCGACTTCCTCGACGCCTTCCTCTCCGTGCACCACCTCCCTGGAGGTCTTCATGATCTCCTTCACGAACACGGCCCCGCTGATGAAGAAGGCCGGAAGCCCGATGATCAGCGGGAACAGGGCGGCGCGCTCCTCGTCGGCGCCGAAGCCGAAGAAACATTCGCGCAGAACGTAGGCAAACAGCGCCACGAAGCACAGGGCGAAGACTCCGTTGGCCATGCGCTCGTTGCGCGAGATCGGTTCCGTGGTCTTGGTGATGCCGGGCACCGCGAAGGCGGCTTCGTGCCGCTCGAGACGCTTGCGCTCCCGGTAGGCCTGGAACATCGGGTAGCACAGCCCCGCCACGATCAGCAGTGAGATCAACAGCACCCCGGGCCGCAACAGGAATCCGGCGCCGTAGACCTTGGTGGCGATGAAGAGGTTGTTCTCCGCGATGCCGCCGAGCACCAGCCCCAGCAGGAGCGGCGGCCGCTGCCAGTCGAACCGGACCATCAGCCACCCCACCACGCCGAATATCAGCACCATCAGGATATCGCCGAAGGCGTTGTTGACGGCAAAGCCCCCCAGATAGATCAGCAGCAGCAGGAACGGGATCAGGTAAGTCCCCTTGACGAACGTGATCCTGGCGAGCTGGTTCAGGAACAGCAGGCAGACGGCCACGGTGATGATGTTCGAGACGACGATGATCCAGACGAACGAGAACGTCAGGTCCAGGTGCTTGGCGGGATCGAGCAGATCCGGTCCCGGGACGATTCCCTGGATGATGAAGGCCCCCAACAGGATGGCCATGGAGACGCTGCCCGGCACGCCGAAGGCGATGGTCGGCACCAGCGAGCCGCCCTCCTTGGAGTTGTTGGCCGCGCCTGGGCCGAGGACACCCTCGATGGCGCCCTTGCCGAAGCGGTCCTTGTCCCCCGGCGAGCTTTGCACCGCGTGGGCATAGGCAACCCACTGGGCCGGGCCGCCGCCCAGTCCGGGAATGAGGCCGATGTAGGAGCCGATGGCGCTACACGCCAGCACCAGCTTCCAGTGCCGGAAGGTATCCATGACGCCCTGCATGACGCCGCCCAGCTTGCCGGTGGACGACTGGCGCGCGATGCTCGACCCCTGCACCGACAACTCGATGATCTCGGGAATGGCGAACAGGCCCACGGTGACGGACACCAGCGACAGGCCGTCCCACAGGAATAGCGCCGCATCCTCGCCGATGAGGGGGTCGAGGGTAAACCGCGGGACGCTCTCGATGGGATCCAGGCCGATGGTGGCCAGAACCAGTCCGAAGGCGCCGGTGCACAACCCCTTGAGGATGTTGCCGCCGCTCAGGGAAGCCACGAAGGTGATCCCCAGCAGCGCCAGCATGAAGAACTCCGAGGAACCGATGGAAAGCACCAGCGGTTGGACGATTGGGATGGCCAGGGCCAGGGCGAACGCACCGAAGACCGCGCCCACCAGCGAACTCATGAGCGCGGCCCCCAGGGCGCGGCCGGCCTCTCCCTTCTTCGCCATGGGATGGCCGTCGACGATGGTGGCGGCGGTGATGCCCTCTCCCGGAACTCCGAACAGGATCGAGGTGATGTCCCCGGTGGTGGCGGTCACCGCGTTGGAGCCCAGGAGAAACGCGAACGCGGTGGTGGGGTCCATCTTGTATATGAACGGCAACATCAGCGCCAGGGTGGTGGCGCCCCCGAGCCCCGGCAGAATACCCACGACGAACCCGATGGCGATGCCGATGAGCATGAACAGGAATGGGTCCTGTCCGGCGGCGGAGAACGGCAGGATGTTGGCCAGTCCGATATAAAATGCGTGAAAGGTATCCATAGGTCGATCTCTGAACGTCAGACGTTCGAATGAACCGGAAAGCCCTCACCGTGGCAGGGGCCGTTTGGCGGTAACTTGTTGATATGTATTGGGAGAAGGTCCGTTTTGAACGTGCCTTTATGGCCCAAAACCCGGAACCTGTCAAGGGATGGACTAGTCCTGTTCGCCCGCCAGCGATTCGTAGCTCGTGCCCTCGCCGTTGTCCTGGCTTACCGGAAGCCCCAGGCCCTCCCAGCCTTCGACCAGGACCTGCCCATAGGGGTCGCGCATCCCACCGAAGCCGCCGCGCACGCTGGCCACGTCCTGGTAGCCCTGCTGCTCCAGGAGGTTGGCCGCGCTGTTGGACCTCGGGCCCGCCTTGCAGCCCAGCAGCAGCTTCCGGTCCTTGGCGAAATGGCTCGCCACCACCTCGACGAAGTCCTGGTTGTAGACCATCCCTTGCGCCGGATCGTGGACCGCGATGGGGATATTGACCGCCCCCTCCGGATGGCCGTCGGTGAACTCCTCCACCGTGCGCACGTCGATGTACACGGCCTGGCCGTCCTGCTGTAACGTATCGTAGGCTTCCTGCGGTGAAATCTCCTTCACGGTCCCTCTCCTGGCAGGTTGTTGAAAACTATGCTTGACACGAGTCGGCGCCCTTCGACTTCGCTACGCTACGCTCAGGGCGAACGGTTAAGTTAAGGGGTTTCTGATAAGACTCCGTTCGCCCTGAGCCCTTCGACAAGCTCAGGACAGGCTTCGCGTAGCGAAGTCGAAGGGCGCCGACGGGAGCCTGTCCTTCAAGCGCGGCACGGGTCTCACATGCCCATCACGTTGTAGCCGGCGTCGACGTGGAGCGTTTCCCCGGTCACGCCGCTGCCCATGTCGCTCACGAGATAGACGGCGGTCCGGCCGATCTCGGCGGGCTCGACGTTGCGCTTGAGCGGCGCCCGCTCGCCGGCCAGGTGCAGCATGTCCCGGAAGCCGGCGATGCCGGCGGACGCCAGGGTCTTCACCGGACCGGCCGAGATGGCATTGACGCGGATCCCCTCCGGACCCAGATCGTGGGCGAGGTAGCGGACGCTGGCCTCCAGCGCCGCCTTGGCCACTCCCATGACGTTATAGTTGGGCACCACCTTCTCCGACCCCATGTAGGTCAGCGTCACCACCGCCCCGCCGCGCCCCTTCATGAGCTCGGCGGCGTGGCGCGTCAACGCCACCAGCGAATAGCTGCTGATGTCCAGCGCCGTGTGAAAACCCTCCCGTCCGGTCTGCACGTAGGGTTGGGACAGGTCTTCCTTCCTGGCGTAGGCGATGGCGTGGATCAGGATATCGAGGCCGCCCCACTCGCGGCCGACGGTCTCGAAGACCGCTTCGATCTCCTCGTCCCGGGTGACGTCGCAGGGCAGCACGAGGGTGGAACCGATGCCCTGGGCCAGCGGCCGGACGCGCTTCTCCAACACTTCTCCGGCATAGGTGAAGGCCAGCTCCGCCCCCTGGGCGTGCAACTCCTGCGCCACCGCCCAGGCAATGCTCCGCTCATTGGCCACGCCGAAGATCAACGCCTTCTTTCCTTCAAGAATTCCCGACATTTCCGACTCCCGTCGACGCTTCCCGGCAACCCACCCGCGGGCCGCCTCACACCCCTGCTACTTCGACCCCTTCGTCAGTCCCCTTTGCCAGAGGTACTCGGTCTCGCCGAGATTCTTGCCCACCCATCGCCCCAGGACGTAGAAGAGATCGCTCAACCGGTTGACGTATTTGATGGGCCCCTCGCCGACGTCCTCGACCCGCGACAGCCGCAGGATCTCCCGCTCCGCCCGACGGCACACCGTGCGGCACTGGTGGAGCTGGGCGCTGATGGGCCCGCCTCCCGGAAGGGTGAACGACTTGAGCGGTTTCAGCTCTTTTTGGCATTCATTGATGAGCCGTTCGACGCGGGTCACTTCCTCCTCGCCCACGCGGTGCATGCCGTCGTAGGTGATACCCTCGGGAGTCGCCAGTTCGCTGCCCAGATCGAACAGCGCCTGCTGGATCTCCTGGAGGGTGGTGTCGAGCTTGAGGTGCAACTCGCGTTCGCCCCTCCCCTGCTCGTTCCACGCTCGCACCAGGCCCACCACCGAGTTGAGCTCGTCGACGGCGCCATAGGCCTCGACCCGGGCGGAGTCCTTGGGTACCCTGCTCCCGCCCACCAGACCGGTGGTGCCGTCGTCGCCGGTCCGCGTGTACACGCGTGTAATCCTGATGGCCACCTCAAAGCCCCTCGTTCATGCAGATAGACGCGGTCAAGCGTATCGGGTTCGGAGAGAGAAAGCCAATCGTCCCGCGCCTCCGGCGGG
>JAPOQB010000432.1 GCA_026710965.1 Deltaproteobacteria bacterium
GACCTTCACTACCTCCGCACTCACCGCCACTCAGTCGCCGTGGCGGCTCCCGTCCGCCGGGTCCTCCGGCGCCCATCCCCCTTCGCTTGAACCCTTGGTTTGTCCTTCCTGACCGCGTGCCGCGGCTTTGGTTCTCACACCGGACGCAGCTAGCTGCCGCTGTAACCCGGGCGCGCGCATGTCCCACACCCCCTGCGCTCTCAGCGACACGGGATGCCGGGCGCATGCCGGAACGAGTGTATGCTCTAGAGCATACACGCCGTTCTCGCACCCCTGCCGCCGCCGGGCTGCGCTTGTCGTGCAGCGATCCGGCGATGTATGCTCTTGCGTCGCTGCAGGTGTTACCGCGTATTACGCAGTGCGTCGCATCGAATGCCCTTTCCCGGGCCTCGATGGCATGCCCGGGCCGAGATTCGGACACGGGGTCGCAATCCCGCGACTGTCGGCAGACGTCCCGTGCGGGGTCGCACACGGCCATGGAAGGCGTCGCGCGGCGCTCGCGGTTTTCGGTCGGAACGCGACCGTCCGGGCCGTGTTCCGGGCATGAAGTTGCCCGCTTCGGGCAACGCGCGGCCGTCCGGGAGGAGAAAAAGAGCCCGCAAGGAGACGCGGTTCCGGGGGAAACCGGACCGGCGCGCGCCGTCCGCACTCGATCCGCTTCTCGGATTCCGAGTGGAAACTGATCGAGAAGGCCGCCACCCGGCACGGCGTTCCGGTCGGAGAGCTGGTCCGCGCGGGGGCGCTGGCCATCGCCGAGGACCGGCTCGGCGAGGCTCTTCCGGCCACGTTGTCGCCCGGACACCTGGCGCTCATCGAGGGGACCTGGCGCATGGCCTACGTGCTCGCCACCGTTGCACGGGAGCGGATGCTCGACGCCGGGCGCGAGAAGGAGCTCAATGACATCGTCGCGGCGGCGCACACGGTGATGAAGGAGACAATGGACGAAGGCCCGGCGTGAGCAGATTCATTGCCGGATTGCGGAGGGATCGTTTCCGGGAAGCGGGAAGGGAAGGCGCGGACAAGCCCTGTTACAGACTCACGTCCATGTCGATACGCTTTCCGGGGGCGGGCGGTTCGGGCTCCGGCGCCTTGCCGTGCGACGACTCCCGATCGAGTTCCCTCTCCGGATGGGACGGAGCGGCCGCCCCGGGGTCCGGCCGCTCCCTGTCCGGCACGGCCTTTTCGTCGAGTCCGTGCTCCGGCCGGACGACCTCGCCGATGCCTTCGAGGGCCGAGATGCGTTCGCCTGTGACCGCTTCGAGCCGTTCGCGGAGCGCCCGGGCGTCGTCGGTGACGAGTTCCGCCCGGTCCCGGGCCCTGGAGATCTCCACATAGAAGGACTTGGCCGTCGTAAGACGGGGATGGTTCGCCTCCATGGCCGCGATCACGTTGTCCGGAGTTTCCACGGCTATCCGTCGAAGAGCTTCATGCTCCCTCTCAGGTGCGTGAGCAAGAGCCGCACGTCCTCCTCGGTCCGCAGCCTGACGGTCCATTCACCCTTGCTGTTGCCGTCTTCAAAGCTGTCGAAATCCCGTTTCAGCGCATCCTTGCCGGCGCGGGCCTCGCGAAAACGAAAGTAGAACTTGATCCAACTCCTGTTGACGATGAACGAATACGGCAGCCTGGGACGCCGTCCTGACCGGTCATGAAGACGGCACGTCTTGAGCACTCCCTTCTTCCTGAAGCTCAGGACCAGGTGCGGCAACGAGGTCGCGATGGCCACCAGGAGGCGAAAGGCGGCCCGTGCCGGCTGTTCCTCGATGTGCGCTTCCCATTCCGGGTACAGGTCCGCGCCCTCGATACCGGCGAGGTGCAGCGACGCGCCAGGCCGGCGGTGTGAAACCGATTCGACTCGACGGGGCGGGCTCGCGTTCGCCTCACGTGGACCCCGCGGTGCGCTTCGCAGACGTGGGCTTTGACGGCGAGCGCGGGAGCGGTGCGGCGCCGCGGCTTGGTGACCGGGTGCACATACGTAGTCGAGGAAGTCCTGGACCGGCTCGTGGCAGGCTTCCTTCGACATCAAGCGAAACCTGGACAGGTGAGGCAACCGCGCCAACGTGACGGTTTCTCCGCGCTCTGACGTTCGGAAACGGAAGGCTTCGGCGTTATAGCGTCCCCAGCCAGTCGGGAATCGCCGGTGGTCAACCACCTCCGCCGGCCGGTTCGAGATGATCCCGCGCAGGTTCTTGAACGTGACGCGGTCGATGGTCAGGATCGTCCGCGGGAGCCACTCGGCGAGGAGTTCGGCCCAGAACTGGCGCGCGAACGCGATGGATTCGCTGCGACGATGCAGCGTTTTAAGACTGCGCGACCGGAACGGCACGAAGTGCGCGGCCAGCACCCGGTTCTCGACGAAGGCGCGTGGGGATTCCTTCGCGCCGACAATGGTGACGATTCTGGCAAAGAGTTCCTGGAACTGAAGCTGGAGCGGCGACGTTCCAGGCGGACACTCCTTCCAAGACTCGATCCAGTACGCGCTGCCGTTCTCGGAACTCGTCCGCGGGTGGTCCGGGTTTTCGCGCCTCCCGCCGGGATTCAGCGTGATCAAGGCGAACGGGGCACGGCAGGTGAACGTACGCCGAGGTCCTGCCAGAAACCGCCAGCCTAACCGGTGGCCGAGCCGTTCGTACGCCGCACCGATGGATTCGACGCGGTGTTCGAGAGCCAAAATGTCGGGGCTGTCGTCGCTCATGGGCGTCCGGCATCTTGGCCTAGACTGCCCGGAAATGCGAATGGAGGCAGGGAGAGCCGCACTCAGAGGTCGAGATCCATCTCGATGGGCTTCCCGCGGGCGGGCGGCTCGGGCTCAGGGGCGTTGTCCCGGGACATCGCCGGTTCGATTTCCCTCTCCGGCGAACCCGGCGCGGATTCCTCCGGTGTCTGCCGTTCCCTTTCGGGCAACGCTTTCCCATCCCTTTCGTTTCCCGGCTGGACGGCCTCGCCGATGCCTTCGAGGGCGGAGATGCGCTCGCCGGTGACTGCCTCCAGGCGCTCCTTGAGTGCCTGCGCGTCGTCGGTGACCAACTCCGCCCGGTCCCGCGCCCGCGAGATCTCCACGTAGAACGACTTGGCCGTGGTCAGGCGGGGGTGGTTCGCCTCCATGGCGGCGATCACGTTGTCGACCGTGCGCCCCTGAAATGCGTGCACGGTCGAGGCCCATGCGTGGTCGAGGTGGCGCAACTGCGGATCGCCCGGGGTGAGGGTGAGCTTGCGGCCCTCCTCCGGCATGAAGGTCACCCGCCCGTTCCCGACGCCCAGAACCTCGGCCGTGCCGCTGTTGACCAGTCCGAGTCCCTTGTCGTTGCGCGTCCAGCGGACGCGGTCGCCGGCGCGAAGCTCGACGGTTTCGGTCCGGTAGACCTCGGTTCCGCCCCGCCGCCCGCCGATCTCCGACGGCTTCCAGGCAACGGTCGAGCCGTTGGTGCCCTCGAGATGCACGATTCTGTTCTCGCGATCGATGCTTTGAACGCGCCTCTCCTCGCCTTTCTCCACTCCCAGACGCTTGTACGGCCGGTGGAAGGCGACCACGTCGCCGGGCGCGTAGTTGGAACTGCGCGCCTTCTCCGCGTTGGTGTAGCCCTTCGATACCAGCCGTTGCGTCTGCAGGCCCGGTCCGGCGATGCGCCCCTCGCGGGCCAGGCGCTCGCGGATATGGGCGTTGATCCCCTCGCGCAACTCGTGGCTCGGGGCCATCACCCCGGTGCGCTCGCGCGCCTCGGGCGAGAGTTTCAACCAGCGCGCCGCCACCGCGCCCGCGATGTTGCCCGGCTTAACTTCCGCGACATTGCTGCCCAGCTTTTCGAACGCCTTGCCGATCTCGCCCGCAAGGCTCATCTCGACGGCGGCCTTTAAGTCCGGGTCGCGCTGGCGCAGGATCTCGTCCATGACCGCGGTCTTCATGCCCGCCTGCTGCAACTGTGCGAACGGTTTCCCGGCATCGACGGCATCCAGTTGCTTGGCGTCGCCAACCAGCACGAGCTTCGGGATGCGCAGCTCGCTCGCGATCCTGAGCAGATCGCGGGCCTGGACGGTGGACGCAAGCGACCCCTCGTCCACCACGAGCACGGTCCTGGCGAAGGCCGCACGCATCTCCTTCGCGCCCTTTTTCGTGAGCCGGCCTTCGGCGACGCCCGCGTTCCTTGCAAGGAACCGTTGCAGGGTCTCGCTCTCGATGCCCGACTCCGCCGCCAGCGTCCGCACCGCCGACGCCGAAGGCGCAAGCCCCGCCATGCGCCAGCCTTTCTTTTCCGCCAGCGTCCGTGCGCGGTCGAGCATCCGCGTCTTGCCGGTCCCGGCATACCCCTGCACCCCCACCGTGCGGTCCGTCTCCGAGAGGATCAGCTTCACCGCCTGCCTCTGTCCGGCTGTGAGCGGTCCCTTGCGGAGGCTGCGGTACACCATCCAGCCGCGCATCGGCGCCTTGCCCCGGCCCTGGCCGCTCCGCATCAGAGCGACCGCCTCGCGCTCCCCGGCCACCGCCTTGTCGGTCGTGAGACCGCCGCCGCCCTTGAGGGCCGGCGCATCATGCAGCCGGCCCTCGCGTCCAAGCGCGTCCACCGCCTGCTCGATGGCCTCGATCGAGGCCGCGCCCGGACTGTATGCGAGCGCGGCCGAGAGCAGATCGGTCTTCGCGAACACCGCGCTGCGCTCGGAGAGATGGGCAAGCGCCCAGTCCACGGCCTCGCGCGCGGGGTCGGACCGCGCGGCAGACTGGAAGAGATCCGCCTGGCGCGCCGCTGCGGGAGGACCGTCCTTGCCGTCCCGGTCGAAGTCCCGTTCCATTGCCGTATCGACGAGCGATCTTGCATCGAAGCCCAACTCGGCGGCCTGTCTCTCCCAGGTCCCGCGCAACGCATCCCGGTCCACATCGCGCTTGGCCGCACGGGTCATCAGCGCCGCGCGCCTGGCAAGATGCTGGTTCTCCGCCGTGCCGCCAAGACCACGCTCCTCCATCGCCGCCTCGATCTCGGCGCGGCGGGTCGAAAATGCCTCTATAGTCTCGCGTGAGACCCCCGCAATCTCGAACCGTCCGTCCGAATGGGTCCTCTCGATGCCATATCCGAGCTTTGCGAGTTCCCCTGCGAGCTCGCTCCGGTAGAGCGCCCCCAGCAGCATCTTCGAGGCGTAGAGGCTCTCGTTCGCCATGGCGCGCCACTTCTTGTCTTGGCCGAGCACCATGTTGGCGATTACCGAGTGGGTGTGCAGAGCGGGATCGAGGTTCCGGGAGGTCTCGTGCCTGAAGGTGGCGATGACCGCCTTCTGACCGGGCACCCGTGCCATGCGGCCGGTCGCCGGGTCCTGCACCCTGGTTTCGGCCGCGTTCCTCTCGAACCAGTCGAGCGCGCGCCCGACCGCGCGGCTGTGGGCCTCCACGATGCGATCGTCCCCGCCGATCAGCGCGGCCAGGGAGACGGACTTGGGAGCGGAAAAGGTCAGGTCACGGCCGGGACGGTGGTGGATTCCGCCGTCCACGGTCCTGCGGCCCAGCCGAAGCCCGGAGCCATCCGGCACCTCGCCCTCCAGCACCGCCTTGAACGTGTCGTGGTCGACCGTGCCCTGGAGGCCGAGTTCGCTCGCTCCCTGGCCCGCCCACGCGCTCGCCGCCCGGTGCTCGGGAGAGTCCTTCGCGTAGTAGCCGTCCCTCTCGTAGTAGCTCGCCCCCTGGGACGGGCTCGCCACCGCTCCTATCGACGCGACCATTAGATCCAGCGCCCGTAGTCCCGCTTGCGCCGCCTGCGGTCAGCGGACGCTGCGGAGCTTTCCTTTCCGGTGACTGTCTCCGCACGGCGTTCCCCGGCCGGTTCCGGCCCTGTCGGCCGTTGGCCTTTCGAGCCGGACGGATGGTCCGCCGATGCGACCGCCGGGGGCCGGGCGGGCACGCGCGCGGCGGACAGGGCCTCCGACCGTGCCGACCCTTTCGCCTTGTTCCGGGCAGTCCGCGGATCGCCCGCGGGATTGATCCCGCTGTCCCTCTCCGGCAGCGGCTCGATTTCCGTTTCCGACACCACCTGGAGTCCCACCCGGACCCGTTCGCCGCCGCTCCCGCGCCAGCCGGCGGCGGGTTCGCCCGCGCCCGGGAACCCCACGGGATGGGACGGCCCCGGCATCTGCTCGGGCCACGCCAGGGACCTGGACGGACCCGGTCGCGCGGGGCGCGCCACCTTGGGCGTCCGAAGCCAGAGGAACCCGACGACGAGACCCGTGATGGCGCCCAGAAAGGCGCGGTCCGCAGCCATCGACAGCAGCCGATGCCGCACCACCCATGCCTCGCCGATGGTCAGGCGGAAACGCGACCGCCTCACGGTCCGGCCGTCCGCAGTCCAGTACTCGGTCCACGCCGACTGGTCGAACCCAATCGCGATCATCGCCTCCGCGAGCGTGACTTTGCCGGTGGCATACCAGTCGTGGAGTGTGGTCTCGATCACCAACGCGATGGCGGTCACCAACACGGTCATCACGGCCGTCGTACTCGCAACGTCCCGCACCGCCGTCCACAGTCTGTTGAAAGAGTCCCTCATGCGTTTCGCGCCGGAGTAGCCCGTCCCCTCCTGGGCGGAGACAGATTCACAGGCTGCATGTACAAAGTTAGACGTGAAGCAAGGTTCTGAAAAACACTTTCGGTCGGGAGTTTCCTTCACTTTTTCGCACCAGCCGCGCAGGCCCGCGCCTGCACGCGCTACGGTGCGAAATTCAATTCTTTTGGGAACATGTCACTTCGAGGATGAACAGCCCCCAGACTCTAGTGGAGGGTAGTTGCTGTCCGGAGCCGCACCGGGACGATTTCCCACGCGATCGGGTCGGGATCTTTCCCGGTCAAGTCCGGACATGACGAGGACCCCCGTGAGTAGTGTAGTGTTTGCGGTGCATGGCGCGCGGCGCTACGCTTGGCGACGAAGATCCGGCGCGGGCCAGTATGCCGCCGGTGCGGCCAGTTCAGGCTGTATCCCCGCAGGGGGAGGCCGATGTCATGAACATCCCACACCGCCGTAAGGCTCCCGCAACGATGGCCTAGTTACGGGGTTGGAGGTGTCGCGATGGCGGAAAAGCGGCTTTCAGAAGGAGGATTCCAGACGGGTAGGTTCGGTGCGGGTGTGGACGGAGCAATGCTGGCTGCTACCGTAATCGTCGTTGTCCTCGCCATCCTTTCGGGGCTCATGCTCGGTTTCGCCGGGCAACAGGTTGCATCGCTCGCGGTGTTGTCTGTGGCCCTTGTGATCGGTGTCTGGACCTTGGCCAGACGCCGGGCCGCCTCGACCGCGGATACGGAAGGATCGGCCGCGGATACCGAAAGATCGACCGAGGGGACTGGTGTCGCCGTGGTCCGGGATGACGGAGTACCGGGGCATCCGGAAGGCCAGATTATAGAATTCGAAGGACAGAAACTCGGCGTCATTGACTTCGGTACAGACGTGAGCCGTGTATTGAGATGTCAAATGGACAAGAACATCCTTACGCGCGGGGAACCCTTTCGATCCGGGGGGATACTGGATACGGCTTGTCTACCGATTGCCGGCGCTGGGGCTGCCGCGACATCTGCCCTCCTCGCTGGTAACGTCTTCCTGGCGACAGCCAACCCCGCTACCTTGATGCAAATCGGCGCGGGCGTCGGTTCGGCCGTGGTGGGGTCGGGAGGGACGATTGTCGCACAGGCGCCATTTGTTGCGGCAAGCAGTGCCATTCTGCCGGTCGTCGCGCCTGTCATGCTCTTCACGACGCTATCGTCAATGATGATTTGCGCTCGCCTGGACCAGATTCAGGGTTCTCTGGACCAATTGGCGAAGGCGGTGGAGCTATTGCTCGTCCGTCACACCGCAGATGACTACGCTACTCTTGCCAGCGCGTTGGGACGACTGCGGGATGTTTCCGAAGAGTTCGACGGATCCCGGCGTTTCACGGATGATATGAGGACCCGCTTGGCGCTGACGGAAAGAGATCTGAACGTCCTGCGCCACAAGTACGCTTTTCTTTTGAAGAGGCCTGTTGGATCCGAGCTCGAGGCCAATCTTGCCCTGTCCGATATCGAGTTGTTCACGGCCGCGAGTCTCGCGGATATCCAGATCGACCATCTCCGGTCGAAGCTGGCTCTTCAGGACAATCCGGATGATGCCTACAGAAGGTTTTCCGCGTTAAATTCACGGATAAACGACTACGAAAAGGCCTTCAGAGATCTCCTGGAGAATGACTCGATCAAAGAATACCGCGAGGATCTGCAGTATTCTGTCGGTCGCATGGGGTGGTGGAAAAGGAACGTTTCTCGGCGGAAAGCGCGCATGGGAATAGAGGCGGAGATAGACAGGATTCAGTCAGGGCCAGAGCGCAGTCTCGCAACGTTACGGTCCTATATTTCAGAATTGTTGGACGACCTTGCCTCACAGAAAGATGTCGTGCAGAAACAAGCGATCATCTACTATCGAGAGAATGGCGGGCACGGGGGCTTGAAGGCTTACTACACGAGCGATTGGGAGCTTCAGGAGCAGCCCCGAACAAAGACGACCGGTGAGTGAGCGGCTATGGCAAGCCCCAACCAAACCCCCGAACAGGCGGCCCGGGACAAGATCGACGGGATGCTGTCCAAATCGGGATGGGTGGTTCAGAACAAGAAGAAGATCGACTTCAGCGCTGGCCTTGGGGTCGCCGTTCGCGAGTATCAGACCGACGTCGGCCCGGCCGACTACGTTCTCTTCGTCGACAAGAAACCGGTCGGTGTCGTCGAGGCCAAACCGGCAGTATGGGGCGAGAAGATCACCACAGTCGAGGAGCAGTCCTCGGCCTATGCCGCCGCCAAGCTCAAGTGGGTGAACAACCAGGAGCCGCTTCCGTTCGTCTATGAGTCGACCGGCGTGTTGACCCGCTTCACCGATGGGCGCGACCCCAGGCCCCGCTCCCGCGAAGTGTTCGGCTTTCCCCGGCCGGAGACCGTACAGGACTGGCGC
>JAPOQB010000473.1 GCA_026710965.1 Deltaproteobacteria bacterium
CCCAAGCCCATCATCGGCGCCGTCAACGGCTGGTGCCTGGGCACGGCCTCGTGGCTGGCCCTCACCTGCCACCTGACCGTGGCCGCGGACGACGCCGTCTTCGGCCAACCCCAGGTACGCCACGCTTCCGGCACCGACTTCATCTGGGTGCTGCTGGCCGGCCCCAAGAACGCCCTGCGCTACGCCCTCACCGGCGACCACGTGGACGCGCAGGAGGCCCTCCGCATCGGCCTGGTGAACAAGGTCGTGCCCGGGGACGAGCTGCTGGAGGAATGCTTCCGCATGGTCGAGCGGGTGGCCCTGGTGCCGCCGGAGACGGTCAAGATCAACCTCGCCATCGCCACCCAGGGGCTGGAGATGATGGGGCTCCACAAGGCATGGCTGCTCAACTCCGAACTGAGCGCCATGGCCCGGCTCACCAAGCGCGAAGAGTTCAACAAGCGGCTGGAGGACGCCCGCAAGCAGGGCGGCCTGCGCGCCTTCTTCGAGGCCCGGGACAAGCCCTTCCGCCCGGAGCCGTTCGGACCGCGGGCGAAGGGATAGGGTGGGACAGGGCGGCGCGGCCGCTGCCCGCTGTGAGCCGGCTTAAGGGAAAACCGAGGATGAGTCGCGTACCCTTATCGTTTCACTTCCGTAACCTCGGACCCGTGAAGGAAGCCGGGATGGAACTCGGCGACCTGACCATCATCGCGGGGCGGAACAATACGGGGAAGACTTACCTGGCGTATACCCTCTACGGCTTCCTGAAGATGTGGCAGGCATGGCCAGGAGTCAATCGCGTCTTACACTCGTACGATTCGTCCATTGACGGCGCCCACTCCGTCGAAGCGCCGGATTTCCCGCGAATTTCCGAGCAACTTCGTCGCGATGGCAGGGCGAGCTTCCAGATCGACAAGGACACCCTCAAGAAGCACCGTGACTTCCTGCTCCGGACGCTGTCCCATGATTTCTCGGAGGACGGCATCCCCCAGGTTTTCAGTGCCCCCGATGACCACTTTGAGAACGCCTCCATCAACGTCATTTGTGACGAGGATGACACCCAAGGGATGGATCTTTCCCCCATCGATTTCTCGCTTGACCGGGAACACTATCTGTCCATCGATTATGACGCTGGCCAACTTGTTCTTGCGATCGGCAAAACCCGTGTCGGTGCCTCACTGACGGCGTCGCCATCCTTGCCATACGATCTGGATCAACAATTGAGCCACGGCTACCTGCTCTTCCTGCTGCTCCGTGTACTTCCCAAGCCGTTCGTCCTTTCGGCCGAACGTTTTGGAATCTCTCTGTTTTACCGAGAGCTGGACTTTACCAAGAACCAGTTGGTGGACTTGCTGCAGAAACTGGGAGACGACAGGAGCCAGCGAGGATTCTCGCCGTTTCTGGTGGTTGACAATGTCACGAGCCGTTACGCTCTTCCGATCAAGGACAACATCGACTACACCCGAAGCATCTCGAACCGCCGGGCAGCGGAGGGCGAGCTTTGGACAGAACTCTCGGGCGAAATCAGGAAGATGACCGACGGCGACTACAGGTCGGCCGGAGACGAGATACGCTTCAGATCGAGGTCACAACGCAAGGGACACAGCTTCAACATCCCCTTGCACCTTGCGTCCTCTTCCGTCCGTGGATTGTCAGACCTTTACTTTTTCCTCCGGTACGAGGCAAAACGCACCGATCTGCTCATAATCGACGAGCCTGAGAGCCATCTCGACACCAGAAACCAGATCGAACTGGCTCGCTTGCTCGCCCGCTGTGTTGGTACCGGGCTGCGGGTGCTCATCACGACGCACAGCGATTATCTCCTCAAGGAGATCAACAACCTTGTAATGCTCGCCCAGGAGTTCGATTCCAAGGACGCAATTCTCAAGAAGCTGCGTTACACGGCGGACGACGTTTTGGATCCATCCTCGATCCGCGCGTACGTAGCCGAAAACGGCGGCCTGACGGAATGCGCGATCGACGGGTTCGGAATCGACATGCCAGTGTTCGACAAGACCATCGACAGCATCAACAGAGTATCCGTCGAACTGGCCTCCCACGTGAGAAGGGAACCGGAGTCGTGAAGTGTCGTTTCCCGAGTGCCTGCGCAAGATCCTTGTCGAGAAGATTCTGAACTCAGTAGAGCCACACGGTTCCATTACCTTGCGTGAGAGCGGGGTCATGGCGGTGAAGCTGTCCGGTTTGGCGGCCGATACGATAGCGATCCGCCTGGACCGAACTGGCATGAGTGGGCTCAGGGGCGGCCCGTGGAAGAAGTGTTGCGACTACCTGGTAGTATATCAAGCGGTCGACACGACTCGCGCGCTCTTTGTGGAGTTGAAGAAGTCACTGTCCGATTCCGATCCCTTCGAGCAGTTGCGGCGATCCCTACCGTGGCTGAAATATCTTCGGTCGATGTGTGAGATCGAGTCAGGCTCCAGTTTCCCGGAGCCTGAAGTGCGCTACGCCGTCATCGCACTGAAGCGTCATCCGCGATTCGACAAGCAACGCACCAAACAGGGCGGACCCGCCGAA
>JAPOQB010000445.1 GCA_026710965.1 Deltaproteobacteria bacterium
CTTCTCCCTGGCCAACTGGACGAAACCGTTGTGAATCCAGTAGCGCGCGAACTCCGCTCCGGCGGCGCATTCGGACTGGGCGATCTCGTTCTCGTTGTGGGGAAAGACCAGGTCCTGGCCGCCGCCGTGGATGTCGAACGGTTGGCCGAGGTACCTGGTGCTCATGGCCGAGCACTCGATATGCCAGCCCGGCCGCCCGTTACCCCAGGGGCTCTCCCAGAACGGCTCTCCCTCCTTGCTGGTCTTCCACAACGCGAAGTCCATGGCGTGCCGCTTGCGGTCGTCCACCTCGATCCTCGCCCCGGCCACCATCTCGTCGAGGCTCCGGCCCGACAGCTTGCCGTAGCCCTCGAAGGTCTCCACCGCGAAATAGACATCGCCGCCGACCTCGTAGGCCTTGCCCCCCTCCACGAGCCTCGAGATGATCTCGATCATCTCGGGGATGTGCTCGGTGGCGCGCGGCTCCAGCGTGGGCTCCAGCAAACCCAGGGCGGCGGCGTCGCGATGGAATTCGTCGATGTACCGCTGTGCCAGATCCGCCGGCGATACCCCATCCTGGTGGGCTCGGTTGATGATCTTGTCGTCCACGTCGGTGAAGTTCCGGACGAAACGGCAGTCGAAGCCGAGGAAGCGCAGGTACCGATAGATCACGTCGAACGTCAGCAAGGCCCGGGCGTGGCCGATGTGGCACTGGTCGTAGACGGTGACGCCGCACACGTACATGTTAACGGCGCCTTGTTTGAGGGGAACGAACGGCTCCTTCTTGCCGCTCATGGTGTTGGTGATGCAAAGAGGCATGCGCAGTCAATCTTACGCGACGCCGTGGGATTTGCAAAACGCGCCGGCCTTGCGGCCGCCGATCCGTCTGTGGGGTTGCGTAAGTCTGCAAAAACACTTACATGCATGAACCCATGGACAACTCACGACCCTACGAAGATCTCCGCCAGTTTCTCGCCGTGCTGGAGGACGCCGGAAAACTTATCCGAATCACTCGCGAAGTCAACAAGGACACGGAGTTGCAACCGTTGGTTCGGCTGCAATTCCGAGGGCTTGAAGACGAAGATCGCAAGGCGTTTCTATTCGAGAACGTGGTCGACTCCAAGGGCCGCCGCTACGACAGCCCGGTGCTGGTAGGAGGCCTCTCCGGCTCCACCGCCATCTACTGCATGGGCCTTCAATGCGGGCCGGACGAGGTCCCGGACCGGTGGGTCGAGGCCATGGAGAACCCGATCCCGCCGGAAATCGTACCCCACGGACCGGTCATGGAGGTGATCCACAAGGGCGACGACCTGGCCCCCAGCGGCGGTTTCGCCCGGTTCCCTATCCCCATCTCGACCCCCGGATTCGACAACGGCCCCTACATCACCGCCGGCCACTGGATTACCAAGGACCCGGAGACCGGTGCGCGCAACGTCGGCAACTACCGCGGACTGGTCAAGTCCCCGCTAAGGTGCGGCGCCAACGCGGGCACGCCCCAGGACCTGTCGGCCCACTGGGAGAAATGCCGCGAGCGCGGCATCCCGCTGGAGGTGGCCATCGCCGTGGGCACGGTGCCGGCGGCCTCGTACACCGCCACCCAGAAGGTGCCCCCGGACATGGACGAACTGGCCCTGGCAGGCGGGTTGGCCCGGACCCCGGTCAAGCTCGTCAAGTGCCAGACCGTGGACCTGGAGGTGCCGGCCACGGCCGAGGTGGTGTTCGAGGGCATCATCCCGACCGATTATCTGGAGGAGGAAGGCCCCTTCGGCGAGTCCATGGGCTACGTCGACCCGAGGACCATCGGCCCGGTGATGGAGCTCACCTGCGTCATGCACCGGAAGGATCCCATCTGGGTCTCCATCATCAGCCAGGTCACGCCCAGCGAGAGCTCGAAGATCAAGGCCATGGGCATGAGCACCCTGGTGCACCGCTACCTGAACCGCAAGGGCTTCGAGTCGGTGAAGGAGGTGTACATGATGGAAGAACTGGTGAACATGAGGCCGTATGTCGCGGTCCGGATGAAGAAGGAAAACGACGACGAGCCCCGGCAGGTCATGGACGCCGTGCTGCAGTACGGCGACCGGGTCGGAAAGCTCATCGTGGCGGTGGACGACGACATCAACGTCAACGACCCCGTGGCCGTGACCTGGGCCATCACGCACCGGTGCCAGCCCCACCGGGACGTCACCATCGTACCCAACCGGCCGTTTGGCGCCACTCCCATCGGCATGGTGGTGAGCCATCCTTCCAGCCGCTACGACAGCACCGACTCGGCCCTCTTGATCGACGCCACCCGCAAGGCCGACCTGCCGCCCCTGTCGCTGCCGAAGAAGCCCTACATGGAACGGGCCGTCGAGTTGTGGAAGGAACTTGAACTGCCCGAGCTCCAGCTCAAGGAGCCGTGGCACGGCTACCTCATGGGACTCTGGCCCGAGGAGCTGGACGAGGAGGCGCGGCTGGCGGCGGCCGGCGACTACGAGAAGGTGGGCGAGAAGCTCAAGGGCACACGCGTCAGCGTGGGCGAGGGGCAAACCCTCAAATCCATCCGCCTGGAATGGGGCAAGACCCATGCCGGCCGGTCGGTGTAGCGCCGGGATCACCGGCACGGCGAGGCGAGGTCCACGATGAAGAGGGACATGGTACTGAACGTCAACGGTGAGGAGCACGATATCGAGATCGAGCCCAACCGCCTGCTGCTGGAGGCCCTGCGCGAGGACGTGGGCCTCACCGGCACCAAGGAGGGTTGCAGCATCGGCGTCTGCGGTGCGTGCAGCGTCATCGTCGACGACCGGTTGGTGAGCGCGTGTCTGACGCTGGCCGTGACCTGCGAGGGCAAACGGATCGAGACCATCGAGGGGCTGGCCCGTGAGGGTGAGCTGCACCCGCTCCAGCGTTCCTTCGTGCAGTACGGCGGACTTCAGTGCGGCATCTGCACCCCGGGGCAGATAATGGCGGCCAAGGCGTTGCTGGATCAGGTACCCAACCCCACCCCCGACCAGGTCAAGGAATGGATGTCGGCCAATCTGTGCCGCTGCACGGGCTACTACAAGATCCTCGAATCGGTCATGGCGGTGGTGGAGGGCAAGGTGGAAACGAAGAAATCCGACGACGCCGTCCGCGAGGCCAGGATCCAGAGCCTTTACCAATCGGACACCTACAAGAGCGACGCCTCCGACTAGTGGCTCCGGCCATTGGGAAACGGCTGCCGCCTTCGGGGAAAACATGAGCAAAGCAGAAAAGTTCTCGGTGCTGGGACAGAAAGTCGACCGCTTCGAGGGCTACGACAAGGTAACGGGGGGCGCGGACTACGTGGCCGACGTCTTCCTGCCGGGGATGCTGACCGGCCGGATCCTGAGAAGCCCCTTTCCTCACGCCCGCATCCTCAACATCGACACCAGCCGGGCGGAAAAGCTCCGCGGCGTCAAGGCCGTGGTCACCGCGGAAGACACCCTGAAGAAGGGCTGGGGCGTCTTCTTTCCGGACCAGTATCCCCTGTCGGTGGGCAAGACCCGGTACGTGGGCGAGGAGGTGGCCGCGGTGGCCGCCGTCGACCGCGACACCGCGGAGGAGGCCCTGGACCTGATCGAGGTGGACTGGGAAGAGCTGCCGGGGGTGTTCGACGCGGAAGAGGCCATGCGGGACGGCGCGCCGCTGATCCATGAGGAGAAGGAGAACAACATCGCCCTCACCATCGACGTCGAGCGCGGCGACGTGGAAGCGGCCTTCAGGGACTCGGACCTGGTTATCGAGGACACCTTCGAGAGCGTGCCCCAGTGGCACTCGGCCATCGAGACCATCGGCAGCGTCGCCGACTACTCGGCCAGCGGCAAGTACACGGTCTACATGAACACCCAGACGCTGTTCATGGCCCGTATGCGCATCGCCTCCGCCCTGGGCGTGCGGGAGGCCGACGTGCGGGTGATCCAGACCGCGGTGGGCGGAGGCTTCGGCGGCAAGTCCTGCGACGACAACAACGCGGTGGTGAACGCGATCCTGGCCCGCAAGGCGCGGCGCCCCGTAAAGATCATCAACACCCGGGAAGAGGAGTTCCTGGCCGGCAGCCGGCCCCGGGTCAACATGAAGGTCTGGGTCCGCATGGGCTTCAAGAGCGACGGCCGGATCCGGGCCAAGCACATGCGCATCATCGCCGACAACGGCGCCTACAGCGGCAAGGCGCCGGCCATCACCGGCGTGGCGGCGCTGCGGCACGACACCTGCTACAAGTACTCCGACGTCCGCTCCGAGGCCTACCTGGTCTACACCAACAAGATCCCCACCGGCGCCTTCCGCGGCTTCGGCAACCCGTCGGCGGAGTTCTCGGTGGAGCAGATGATGGACATCGCCGCCGACGAGCTGGGCATGGACCCGTTCGAAATGGCGCGCCTCAACGCCGCCGAACCGGACTACGTCTCGCCCCACGGCAACCACGTCATAAGTTGTGAGCTCACGCAGTGCATCGACCGCACCGAGCGGATGATCGGCTGGAAGGAAAAACGCGCCAACCGCAAGCCCAACCGCGGGCTGGGCATGGGCTGCACCGTGCACGTGAGCGGCAAGCGCCACTTCGGCGACTACGACGGCAGCTCCGCCACCATCAAGATGAACGAGGACGGCAAGGCGTTCATCCTGAGCGGCGAGGGAGAGACCGGCCAGGGGCACTGGACCGCCATGTGCCAGATCGCCGCCGAGGAACTGGGCGTGCCCTTCTCCGACGTGGCCATCTCCGAGGCCGACACCGACCACTCCACCTTCTGTCTCGGCAACTACGCCAGCCGGCTCACCTACGTGGGCGGCAACGCCGTGAAAAACGCCGCCACCAAGGTGAAGGAACTGCTGCACGAGAGCGCCGCGGAGATGCTCGAGGCCGACGCCGCCGACCTGGTGTCGCGGGACGGCTTCATCTTCGTCAAGGGCGCGGAACAGCGGGCCATCAGCGTGGCCGACGTGGTACGCGGGCGCCAGTTCCGGCGCGGCGGCGCCCCCATCGTGGCGTCGGGCAGCTTCGACGCCGACTCCGTGAGCCAGGACGGCGAGCGCTTCGGCAACGAGTCCGGCGCCTACAACTTCGGCTGCCAGGCGGCGGAGGTGGAAGTGGACCCGGATACCGGCCGGGTGACGGTGATCCAGTACGCGGTGGCGTCGGATTGCGGCACGGTGATCTTCCCCATCGGCGCCGAGGGGCAGGTGGAAGGCTCCATCGCCCAGGGACTGGGATACGCCCTGATCGAGGGTATCCGCATGGAGGAAGGCCGCCCGGTCAATCCCAACTTCAGCGACTACCGGCTGGCGTCCATGCGCGACATGCCCAACCTGGTGCACGAGTTCGCGGATTCCTATGAACCCACGGGTCCTTTCGGCGCCAAGGGCCTCGGCGAGCTGGGCATGGACCCGGTGGCGGCGATCATCAGCAACGCCATCTACGACGCCGTGGGGGTGCGCATCAAGACCCTTCCCATCACGGCGGAGAAGGTGCTGCGGGCGCTAAAAGAGAAGAAGAACGGGAGCTGAACCATGCGGGCCAAATTCGAATACCTGGAACCCACGAGTCTCGACGAGGCTTGCGGACTGCTCCAGGAGCACGGTAGCGACGCCAAGCTACTGGCCGGCGGCACCGCCCTGGTCATGTGGATGCGCATGGGCCTCCTGAGCCCGAAGGTCGTCATCAACCTCGAACACGTCGCCGGCCTCGACGACATCGCCTTCGATCCCGCGGACGGCCTGCGCATCGGCGCCGGCGTCAAGCACCGGGATCTGGAGCTCCACCCGCAGGTGCGGGAACACTATCCCCTGCTCCAGGAGACTTTCTACAAGGTGGCGCAGCCGAGGATCCGCCTCATGGCCACCGTGGGCGGCAACCTGAGTCACGGCGACCCGCTGACCGACCCGGGCGCCAGCTTCATCGCCCTGGACGCGGAGGTGACGCTCCGAAGCAGCCGCGGCGAGCGTACCCTGTCGGTGGAGGATTTCTTCGTCGACTACTACGAAACCGCGCTGGAGCCCGACGAGATCCTGACCTCGATTCACGTGCCGCCGCCAGCCGGGCCGGCCTGGTCCCACGTCAAGTTCACGCCTCGAAGCGAGGAGGACTTCGCCACCGTGGGGGTGGCCGTGACCCTGACCGGCGAAGGCAACCGCTGTGACGACGTACGCATCGGCCTGAACTCCGTCGGGCCCACCATCTTCCGGGCCCGGGCGGCGGAAGACATCCTGCGGGGCAGAGAGATCACGCCGGCCGTGCTGGAAGAGGCGGGCGCCGCGGCCGCGGAGGCGTCCGATCCCATCGAGGACGTGCGTGGTTCCTCGGAATACAAGCGGGAGCTCGTGGCCGTGTTCGTGCGCCGGGCCGTCGAACAGGCGGCCGCCCGGCTGGCCTGACCTTGGGAGACTCCGGTGATCTGAAGATGGCGTCCTTCGACTTCGCTACGCTCAGGACGAACGGTTTTGGAGCCCTTTCTTGTTCGTCCCGAACCCTTCGGCAAGGGTCAGGACAGACGTAGCGGAATGAAGTCGAACGACACCACCACCGTTCGTCCTGAGCGAAGCGAAATCGAAGGACGCCATTTCCAACCATGGACGATAGGTAAATTATGGCCGTAGACGAAAACTGGGATGTCATCCTCATCGGCGCGGGGCAGAACAACTTCGCCCTGGGTACCTACCTGGGCATGGCGGGGCTCGAGACCGTCATCTGCGAGAGCCGGCTGGAGAACGGCGGCCGGCTCTTCTCCGAAGAGATCACCCTTCCCGGCTACTGGCACAACAGCCTCGCCTACTTTCAGGATAACCGTGAACTGTCCCCGGTGTGGCGGGAGCTGGACTGGGAGAACGGCCACCATGCCGAGTTCGTCACCCCGCCGGTGATCAGCTCGCTGCTGTTGCCCGACGGGGCCTCGGTGTCCCATCACCAGAACCTGGACGGCACGCTGGCTTCGCTGGCGCACCACTCCGCCGCCGACCGCGCGGCCTGGAAGGACGTGCACCAGCGGTTCCGCGGCATCGTCCGGGATATCGTGCTCCCCTCGTACTACGCCCCGCCCGAGGCGGCGGGCGTGCTGGAGGAGCGCATTGTTGCGGACCCCGCAGGGACCGACTTCCTGCGACTCGCGCGCATGAGCGCGGCGGACGCGGCAGAGCACCTCTTCGAAAGCGAGGCTGTGCGCACCCTGGTGCTCTCGCAGATGGCGATTCCGCGCGGCTGGGCGCTCGACTACGAGGGCGGCGGACGCGAGGTACTGGCGCTCATCGCCGGCGACGAGAAACCGCAACTCGCGCGCGGGGGCTCCCACTCCATCGCGCAGGTGCTGCAACGCGCCTATGTGATGCACGGCGGTCAGATCCGGGCTCTCCACCACGTGGACGACATTCTCGTGGAGGACGGGCGGGCCGCAGGCGTGCGCCTGCGCGACGGGCGCGAGTGGAAGGCGCGGCTGGCGGTTGTGTCCAACGTGGATCCCTACGGCACCTTCATCGACATGGTAGGCAAGGAGCACCTGGACGACGGCTTCGCTCAGTCCGTACGCGCCATCGAGCCCGACGAGTTCTCGTACTTCCAGGTCCACCTGGCGCTCAAGGCGCCGCTTCGATTCGCGGTGCACGAAGCCGCGGACAGCTTCGTGGGCCAGGCCCTGAACGTCAACTACGGCCCCCGCTCCGTCGAGGACCTGAAAAGCATGTGGCGCGACATCCGCGCCGGCGAGTTCCCGGCGAACCCCTGCCTCCATGTTACTTGCCCCACGTGGTTCGATGCGCTGCAGGCGCCTCCGGCCAAGCACACGGCCTCGGTCTTCATGCCGGTCCCCTACCAGCTCAAGGGGCATCGGCCCGAGGACTGGGTCCGTCTCAAGAACGGCTTCATGGAGCAGGTGCTGTCGGCACTGCGCGCCGTCGCCACAAACCTGACCGACGACAACATCGTCATGAAGGTAGCCATGGATCCGTTCTATATCGCCGGCCGCTGGCAGAACATGCGCCGAGGGTCGGTGTGGGTGGCCCGGAAGACGGCGGACCAGATGGGCGAGAACCGTCCCATCCCGCAACTGGCCCACTACCGGACGCCCATCCAGGGGCTCTACCAGGTCGGCGTCGCCACCCATCCGGCGGACGCGGTCATCGCGGGGTCAGGGAGAGCCGCGTGGGATATCCTCCGGCAGGACCTGGGGTTGGGAAACGGAAGCTAGTGTGGTGTCTGGTTAATTCGCATCATAATCTGCGGGTCTTTTTCGCTCCGCGCATCCTGAGCGAAGCGAAGTCGAAGGGCGGCTGCGTTGCTCTTCCTCGCGGGGTGCCCGCCACTGAAGGGCGACCGCAGGTCGCCCCTACAAGTCATCGCGCCTTGCCGACAACAAAAAATCCTCCGCATATTATGACGCGAATTAACCAGACACCACACTAGCACGAAGGCGGTTGAACCATGGCGAAGGTAATGCATTACGACGGCGTGGTGATCGGCGCGGGCCATAACGGCATGATCTGCGCGGGCTACCTGGGCAAGTCCGGCCAGAAGATCCTCGTCATCGAGAAGAACATGGAGGTGGGCGGCGGACTGGACTCCCACGAGGACCGGAACTACCCGGGTTTCTGGCACAACATCCACTCCGTGTTCCACCGCGGGCTCATGATGCTGCCCTGGTTCCAGGACCTGGAGATGGAGCGCATGGGCATCCACTACTACAAGCCCGATCCCGGGGTGGTACAACACTTCCTAGACCGCACCTACCTGGGCTGGTTCGCCGACGTGGAACGGACCATCGCCACTATCGAGCAGTGCTCCCGCAAGGACGCCGACACCTTCCGTGATATCTGGACCCGGTGGCAGCCGGTGGTGAAGAACATCGTCTTCCCCGAGACCTATTGCCCGCCCCTCCCCATGAGCGAGAAGCGGCCGCTGCTGGAAGCACTGCCCGAGGGCCGGGAATACCTGCGCTACTTCGACACCACGCCGGAGCAGTTCATCCTGGAGCACTTCGAGAACACCCGGGTGCGGGCGTTCATCGGATTCCTGGCGGTGATGCGAGGCTACGAGTTGGACGCGCCCCAGACCGGATACCTGGTCCCGGCCATGATCGCCTGGGGAGTCAACCCGCAGCTCTGCCGCGGCACCTCCCACGCCCTGGGCGACAACCTGGCGCACATGCTGTCGCACAACGGCGTCGACTACATCGAAGCGGTGGGGGTGGAACGAATCCTGGTGGACGGCGGCCGGGCCACCGCCGTGGTGCTGGAGGACGGGACGGTGGTGCAGGTCAAGCACTTTGTCGCTTCCAACGTCAACCCGGTGGAGACCTTCATCAAGCTGGTGGGGTCGGAGAACCTGGACGCCGAGTTCAGCGCCAAGGCGGCGGGGTTCAAGTTCTCCAAGACCACGCCGATCTTCGCCACCAACTTGGCCCTCAACGAGCGGCCGCGCTACATCACCGAGGACGAGCATCCGGAGGTGGCCGACAGCTTCATGCACATCGTCGGCCTGGAGACCTACGAGGACCTGCGCAACCTGTTCGACGACTGCCGCTCCGGACAACTGCCGCGCAAGCCCTTCATGAACGGCGCCACGCCGTCCCAGCATGACCCGTCACAGGCGCCGCCGGGCAAGGCCACCGCGTTCATGTGGCAGCTCGCGACGTACAACCTGTGGGGCAATCCGCTCAACTGGGACAAGGCCCGGGCTGAGTGGTTCGAGCGGCAACTCGGCGTGTGGCGTCAGTACGCGCCCAACCTCACCGACGACAACATCCTGTCGCGGGACTCCACCACCCCGCTGGACATCGAGCGCCACGACCGCAACATGTACGAGGGCGACTGGATGGTGGGAGAGTACACCGGCGACCAGGCGCTGGAGAACCGCCCCTTCCCCGGATGGGGTCACTACCGCACTCCGGTCTCGGGGCTCTACCTGTGCGGCTCCTCAACCCATCCCGGCGGCAACATCACCGGCGCCCCCGGATACAACGCCGCCCAGACCATCGCCCGGGACCTGGGCCTGAAGCTCTGGTGGGAGCCCCTCGACCTGCGGCGGCAACTCCGCGAGATGAACGAACGCGCGGCGGCGTCCAGCGCCGCGGGCTAGGAAGACACTGTCGAAGGGCGCCATCTTGAAACGAGGACACATGGGACGACTCGACAGCAAGGTTGCCATCGTAACCGGCGGCGCCCGCAACATCGGCGCGGTGTATGCGAAGACGTTGGCGGACGAAGGCGCGCGCGTGGTCATCGCGGACGTGCTGGACGGCACCGCCGCGGCCAACGACATCCGAGAGGCCGGCGGCGAGGCCGCGGCGGTGGAGACGGACGTCTCCCGGGAGGACGACACCCTGCGCATGGCGCAGGCAGCGATGGACGCCTTCGGGCGCATCGACATCCTGGTGAATAACGCGGCCATCTACCTGAGCATCAACCGCCGACCGTTCTACGAGATCTCCGCGGAGGAGTGGGACCGGGTCACGTCGGTGAACATCAAGGGCGTCTTCCTGTGCGCCAAGGCGGTGCTCCCCCACATGAGGGAACAGGGAGGCGGCAGGATCGTCAACATCTCCTCCAACACGGTGATGGCGGGCACGCCGAACTTCCTTCACTACGTCGCGTCGAAGGCGGCTCTGATCGGCATGACCCGTTCCATGGCGCGGGAACTGGGGGCCTTCGGCATCAACGTCAACGCCATCGCGCCCGGCCTGGTGGAACACGAA
>JAPOQB010000697.1 GCA_026710965.1 Deltaproteobacteria bacterium
CGGCGCCCTGTTCAACGAGGACTATCAGGAGATGATCGTCGAGAAGGACATCGACTTCTACTCTCTCTGCGAGCATCACATGTTGCCCTTTCACGGCAAGGCCCACGTGGCCTACATCCCGCGCAAGAAGATCGTCGGCGTCTCCAAGCTCGCGCGGCTGGTGGACGCATACGCCCGGCGGCTGCAGGTCCAGGAGCGCCTGACGAACCAGATCGCCAATACCATCATGGATCGGATCAACCCCCTGGGGGCGGCGGTGGTGATGGAGGCCGAGCACATGTGCATGCGCATGCGCGGCGTCCAGAAACAGAACTCCACCATCGTCACGAGCTCTCTGTTGGGGGCCTTCCGGACACAGGAGAAGACTCGCGCCGAGTTCATGAACCTCATTCGCGGTCATTCATCCTGACCGATTGCATGGATATCAAGCTGAGAGAAATCGCCCCGTTGCGGGTCCAGACCGCGCTGCTGGCGGTGCCGGTGACGGACAAGGGCCTTGGCGAAGGTTTGGTCCGGCGCCTCGACCGCCAACTCAAGGGCAAGCTGAACGCGCTGGTGAAACGGAGCGGTTTCACCGCCAGACGAGGGACCTCCCTGTTGGTGGCGACCCACGGCGCGATGGCCGCGGGCCACGTGTTGCTGGTGGGCCTGGGCAAGCATGAAGAGGACGGCCCCCATGTCTGGCGCGTGGCCGGCGCCGGCGCGGTGAAGGAGGCCGGGCGGGTATGGGCCGACGAGGCGGTTTTCATGCTGCCCCCGGACCAGCAGACCGAAGCCGTCGTGGGCGCCGTGGCCGAGGGCGCCCTGCTCAACACCTACCGCTTCACCAAGTACCGGTCCAACGACAAACGAACGGGACAGCCGCGCACCCTTGTTCTCGGGCGGACCGCGTCGGGAAGCAGTGCCGCGCTGACGCGGGCGGCAAAGAGGGCCAGGCTCGCGGTGTCGGGCGTCTGCCTGGCTCGGGATCTGGTCAACGAACCGCCGTCCACGGCCACCGCCAGCTACCTGTCGGAGCAGGCCAGGGCGCATTGCCGCGGCGAGGGGCTCAAGGTGGAGGTGTGGGGCAAGAGAAAGATCGAACAGATGAAGCTGGCGGGCCTCCTGGCGGTGAATCAGGGCAGCCGGGAGGAACCGCGTTTCATCTACATGCGCTACAAGCCCAAGGGCCGGCCTCAAAAGAAGGTCGCCCTCATCGGCAAGGGCATCACCTTCGATTCCGGCGGCCTTTCCCTCAAGCCGGCCCGGTCCATGGAGACCATGAAGCTGGACATGGCCGGCGCCGCGGCCGTAATTGGCGTCATGAGCGTGCTGCCCGAGCTGGCGCCCAACGTCGAGGTGCTGGGGCTGGTGCCCACGACGGACAACCTTCCGGACGGTGGCGCTCAAAAGCCCGGGGACGTCATCCGGTACCTCAACGGCAAGACCGTCGAGGTCATGAACACCGACGCCGAGGGCCGGCTCATTCTAGCTGACGCCCTGGTCCTGGCGGCCCGTGAGAAACCGGACTGCATGATCAATCTGGCCACTCTCACCGGCGCCTGTATCGTGGCCCTGGGCAACGAACTGGCGGGACTGTTCAGCAACGACGCCGAGCTCGCGGGCCGGCTGGTCGAATGCGGCCGCGATGCGGGGGAGGGTCTCTGGCAGTTGCCTCTGGCGGCCGAGTACCGCGAAGATATCAAGAGTCACGTCGCGGACATCAAGAATGTGGGAGGCGGTTCGGCAGGCGCCATCACCGCGGCGCTGTTCCTGCAGGAATTCGTCAGCGATGTACCCTGGGCCCACCTCGACATCGCGGGCCCCGCCTTTGCCGGCAAGGACCAGGTGACCTGCCCGAAGGGCGGAACGGGGTTCGGCGTCCGGACCTTGTTGAATCTCCTCTCCGGTATGTGAGGGCTCCATGAAACCGCAGGCGCGCGGTCGGAACGGCCTGCAGGGGGACACGTCTCGATGGATATTTCCAATGTTGCGGACAACGAGTTCGAAGCGGAGGTCATTCGCGCGTCCATGCCCGTATTGGTGGATTTCTGGGCTCCCTGGTGCGGCCCCTGCAAATCCATCGCGCCGGTGCTGGAAGAGTTGGCGCGGGAGTATGACGGCAAGCTCAAGGTCGTGAAGATCAACGTCGACGAGAATCCCGAAACCCCCAGCCGCTATGGCGTGAGGGGTATCCCGAACCTGATGATCTTCAAGGAAGGCGGCCTCTCGGGCCAGATCGTGGGCGCGGCCCCCAAAGCCAAATTGGTGAGCGAGATCGACAAGGCTCTGGGCTGAGGGTCCCCCGGTCAGCGTGTGTTGCGTCGCATGCTGATGCTGATCAGCAGGCCCACGGCCACCAGGGTGGTAACCAGGGAGGATCCGCCGTAACTGATGAGCGGCAACGGAATTCCCACCACGGGCAGAAGGCCGGTCACCATGCCGATGTTGATGGTGAACTGCCAGAACAGGATCGCGGTCATTCCCGTGGCCAACAACACGCCGAAACGATCCTGAGCTCGCCGCACCACCCGAAGCGCCAGCAGGATCAGCAACGCATACCCCGTCAGCAGCAGCAGACAACCCGAGAACCCCCACTCCTCGGCAAACACGGAGAAGACGAAATCCGTATGTTGCTC
>JAPOQB010000442.1 GCA_026710965.1 Deltaproteobacteria bacterium
CCTTGATCTTGTCCACCAGCCGCACGGCCACCTCGATGTCCTCCTCCGCGGTGCGGCCGCTCACCCCCACCGCCCCCACCACCGCGCCGTCCTGGTCCTTCATCAGCACGCCGCCACCGATGGAGGTCAGGTTCGAGTCGCCGTACGCGGCGATGCCGCGGCTTCCCACCATCTTCTCGATCTCCACCGAGTCCCGGCCGAACCACACCGCGGAGTATCCCTTGTTGTGGGACAGGACCCAGGACCGGTAGGGCGCTCCGTTCATGCGCGTGTAGTGCAACAGCTCCCGGTGGGCGTTGAGCACCGCCCAGGACACCGGACGCCCGGTCTCGTTGGCCAGCTCGGCGAGGAGCTCGCCCGCCGATTCGTGAATGACGTCGTGTGACAAGTCTGCCATGTTCGTAAACCTCCTTAATTCATCAACTGTCGAGTGGCTCGGGTCGAGCCCTCGGACCCGACAACGCACCAGCCTGTTCTCTTATTGACCGCCGGTCGCGGAGTCAAGCTGCAGGACGTTCTCAAACGTCGGCCTCCCACAGGTCACGGCGCCAGCCGAGCATACCCAGGGTGGCGCCGGTACAAACGAAGGCGGCCAGGAGCAGCGTGGACGCCGGCCCCAACACGGCGGCCACCGCACCCATCTGCGCTTCGCCCAGACCCGGCATGCCCACGCTGAGCATGCGTGTGAAGCTCGACACCCGGCCCCGGAGCGGATCCGGGGTCACCAACTGGATCACGGCGTTGCGCGGGATGGTCTGGACCGCGTCGAAGACGCCCAGCAGCGCCACCATCGCCAGCGACAAGAGAAACCAGGGTGACAGCGCGAGACCCGCGAGGCAGGCGGCGTAGCCGAGGATGCCTCCCGCCACCACCAGACCCTTGTAGCGGATGTCCCCGCACGCCATGATCGCGGCGGCGCCGAGGATCGCACCCGCCGCGGGGGCCGACGAGAACAGCCCGAAGCCCGCCGCGCCCATGCCGAGATCCACCGCGATCACCGGCAGAAGGATTCGATAGGCGCCGAAGAAGACCGCCACCACGTCCATGGACACCAGCACCGCGATGACCGATTCCCGCTTGACGAACGACAACGCCTCCACAAGGCTCCGGAGCGCGGACTGGCCGCCGGTGGCGGGAGCCGACCGGTAGCTCATGAACAGGAGCACCGCCGCGCTCACGAGATAGACGCAACCGTTGAATCCATAGGTCACGCCGCTGCCGGCGAAGGCGATCATCGGCCCCGCCACCGCCGGGCCGATGATCTGCGCCAGCTTCCACGCCGTGGAGGTGAAGGCGAAGGCGTTGACCAGGAGATTCCGCGGCACCAGCGCGGGCGTGATGGCGGTACGGGCCGGTGCGCTGATGGCCACGAACGACGAACTCACCATGGAGATCAGCAGGATGTGCCACAACTGGACAGCGCCGGCGACGATGACCGCGGCCAGGAGCAGGTTCGCCGCCGCGCTGCCGAGCTGCATCACCAAGATGAAGTTCTTGCGGTCGACGCGATCGGCGATGAGGCCGCCGCCCAGGGAGAAAACGATGATGGGAATGCCCCGGGCAAGACCGGTGAGCGCCAGGTACGCGGTCGAGCCGGTCAGCTCGTACACCACCCAGAGGTCGACGATGCGCTGGATCTGGTTGCCCATGGACGCGCTCACGACGGCCACGTAGAAGAGGCGGAACTCGCGGTAGGCGAATGAGCCACCGGCCCGCTGGAGCGTGTCTTTGGTTCTTCGGATCATGAATCGGTGGCGACCCGCGCCGTCACCTCGTTCCGCAGGATCTTGCCCACCGGGCTCTTCGGAAGGGACTCGGCGAACTCGATGCGGTAGGGGATCTTGTAGTGCGCCAGCTCTTCCCGGAGGCTTTGGCGCAAGGCCTCCGCCAGCTTGTCCGTGGGCTCGCGCCCCTCCGCCGGCACCACCACGCCCAGCACGCGGTTGCCGATCTCCCGATCCGGCTCGGGCACCACCACGGCCTCGGCGACCGCGGGATGGCGCTGGAGCGC
>JAPOQB010000321.1 GCA_026710965.1 Deltaproteobacteria bacterium
ACTGGAACGGGCCCACGACAACAAGACGCTGGCCGCAAGCCTGCTGGGGTTGAACCGCACCACGTTCATAGAACGGCTACGACGGCACGGGCTGGGTTCCCTCGTGCCGCGCAGACTGGTCACGCCCAACGGCGACTGATGGCGGCGAGGACGTACCACTCAGGAAGGCCTTTCGGAGAGCAACCCTGTTGCGCTCGCCCAATCGGGCCGATATCTTCAAACCTATGGACTGGACACACCGTCTCGCTGGCCTGATGCTGTTCACGCTGCTGCCCGCCGTTGCCGGCGGAGCCTCGGCACCCAAGGGCATGGTGGAGGTCCGGGAGGAGCTCCTGGACAACGGCCTCAAGGTGCTCTTGCTGGAGAACCACCGGAGCCCCGCCGTCACCTTCCAGGTGTGGTACCGGGTGGGCTCGCGCAACGAGGTGGACGGCAAGAGCGGCATCGCCCACTTCCTCGAGCACATGATGTTCAAGGGCACCGACAAGGTGGCGCCCGAGGAATACGCCCGCACCATCCGGAAGCACGGCGGCCGCTCCAACGCGTTCACCTCCTACGACACCACCGTGTACCACGCCACCATGAGCCGGGAATCCATCGGCGTGGCCATCGAACTCGAGGCCGACCGCATGGTCAACACGCGCCTTCAGGAAGTCCACTTCACGCCCGAGAAGAAGGTCGTGCAGGAGGAGCGGCGGCAGCGCACCGACGACCGCCCGCGGGCGGCGCTGGGCGAGGTCACCGCCGCGGTGACCTACGCGGTGCACCCATACCGCCGCCCCATCATCGGCTGGCCCCAGGATGTCGAGCGCATGACCCTGCAGGACCTCGAGGACTTCTACCGGACCTACTACGCGCCCAACAACGCTTTCATCGTGGTGGCCGGGGACTTCGACAGCGAGGAGATCCTGGCGCAGGTCCGCGAGCATTTCGGCGCCATCCCCCGCGGCCCGGACCCCCCCAAGGTGGGACAGGCCGAGCCGCCCCAACGGGGCGAGCGTCGCGTGGAGCTCAAGAAGGAAGCCGAGCTGCCCGTGGTGATCATGAACTACCACGTGCCCGAGGTGGGCCACCCGGACAGCTACGCGCTGGACGTGCTGGAGATGATCCTGTCGCGCGGACGCACGTCGCGCCTCCACCGGGATCTGGTGTACGAAAAGCGCATCGCGCGCTACGCCTACGCGGGCTATCACCGGGTTTCCATCGACCCCACCACCTTCACCCTCGGCGCCCAGGCCATGCCGGGCAGGGACATCGCCGACGTGGAGGCGGCCATCGACGAGGTCATCGGCCAGGTGCGAGACGAGGGCGTCACCCAGGCGGAACTCGACAAGGCCAAGAACCAGGTGGCGGCGAGCTTCATCTTCGCCCAGGAGTCCAACCGGGGCCAGGCCATGCGCGTCGGCTTCTATGAGGTGACCGGCGGATGGCGCCGGATGAACGAATACCTCGGAGGCATCCAGGGGGTCACGGCCGAGGACGTCCAGCGCGTGGCGCGGGAGTACCTCGACCGCGACCGCCGCACCGTGGGGGTCCTGGTGCCCCAAGAGAGGCAACGCTCATGAAACGCTGGCTGCCGCTTCTGCTGTGCCTGGTCCTGGCGCCGCAGGCCGTCGCCTCCGCCGCCATGAACGCACAACGCGAGATTCTCCCCAACGGGATGGTCCTGGTGACCTCGGAGCAGGCCGCGCTGCCCATCGTCTCCGTGGAGCTGCTGATCCGCGCCGGCTCGCGCTACGATCCCGCGGACCGCCACGGCCTGGCCAACCTCACCTCCCGGCTCCTGACCCGGGGCACGGCCACGCGCGACTCCATGGCCATCAGCGGCCTGGTCGAGGGCATGGGCGCCCACCTGGGCACCGACGCCGGCCGCGAGCTGGCCACGGTGAGCCTGAGCATCCTCAAGAAGGACCTGGACACCGGCCTGGCGCTCATGAGCGAGGTGCTGACGCAGCCGTCCTTCCCGGAGAAGGAGCTGGACCGAACGAAACAGTCGCTCCTGGCCTCCATCCGGGCCAAGCGCGACCGCCCGGGGTCCATCGC
>JAPOQB010000214.1 GCA_026710965.1 Deltaproteobacteria bacterium
CAGCAACCTGCTGGTGAGCGATCAGGGCGTGCGCGGGGCCGTGCTGCGGTTGCGGGGCGAGTTCCGCAAGGTGCGTTGGCACGACTCCGGAGCCGAGGTGGGCGCGGCCTATGCGGTGAGCCGGCTGGTGCGGGAGGCGGTGCGCCGGGGCCGGGGCGGCCTGGAGTTCGCCGAGGGGATTCCCGGCAGCGTGGGCGGCTCCCTGGTGATGAATGCCGGGGCCTATGGATCGGAGATGGAGCGGGTGGTGAACAGGGTTGACGCGATGACCGCCGCCGGCGAGGCGTTGGCTCTCGGACGGGAGGAGCTGCGGTTCTCCTATCGGGAGACGCGTCTGCCCAGGGACGCCGTGGTTACCCGCGTGGGGATGGTGCTTACGCCGGAGACGGCCGAGGTGGTGGATGCGCGCATGCGCGCCATCATGGCGCGGCGCCGGGAGAGTCAGCCGTCGGGCCATCCCAACTTCGGATCGGTGTTCCGCAATCCCCCGGGCGACCACGCCGGAAGGCTGATCGAGGCGTCTGGGCTCAAGGGCCTGCGAGTGGGGAGCGCCGAGGTCTCCCGGCGGCACGCGAACTTCATCGTCAATCGCGGCGGCGCCCGGGCCCAGGACGTCAGACGGCTGATCGAACAGGTATGCAGCGAGGTGGAGAGCCGGTTCTCGGTCAGGTTGCAGACCGAGGTCCGGTTCGCCGGGGAGTGGCCGCAATGACCGCGCCATCGGGGAGCCATCGGAGCCGCCGGGTGGGGGTGCTGTATGGCGGTCCGTCGGCGGAACGGGAAGTGTCGCTGGTGTCGGGCAAGGAGGTGGCCGACGCCTTGCGGCAACGGGGTTACAAGGGAGTGTCGCTCATCGACGTGGGGCCGGACCTGCCGGCGCAGCTTCGGAAGCGGCGGATCGACGTGGTCTTCAACGCGCTTCACGGCAAGGTCGGCGAGGACGGTTGCGTCCAGGGACTGCTGGAGGTCATGGGGATTCCTTATACCGGTTCGGGTGTGACGGCCTCGGCGCTGTGCATGGACAAGGTGCTGACCAAGGAGGTCCTGGTCCGCAACCGCATTCCCACGCCGCCGTACCAGGTGCTGGCCGGAAAAGGGCACGTGACGGTGAAGCTCCCGTTGCCCGTGGTGGTGAAACCGCGGTCCGAAGGGTCCTCCATCGGAGTCACCATCGTGCGCCGGCAAAGGGACGTTGCCTCGGCGGTACGCGAGGCCTGCCGATCGGACCGGGACGCCCTGGTGGAGAGTTACGTGCCCGGGAAGGAGATCACGGTGGGAATCCTCAACGGCGAGGCTCTCGGGGTCACCGAGATCAGGCCGGCGAAGGGTTTCTACGATTTCAAGACCAAGTACACCTCCGGCATGGCTTCGCACGTCTTCCCGGCACCCTTGCCTGGCCCGCTCTATCGCAAGGCCATGCGGCTGGCCGCCCGGACCTGCGCGTTGCTGGGGTGCGAGGGGGCGCCGCGGGTGGACTTCCGGATCTCGCCGGAGCAGCGGCTGTACGCCCTGGAGGTCAACACGTTGCCGGGGATGACTCCCCTGAGCCTGTTGCCGGAGATCGCCGCCGGGGTCGGTATGGATTTCGGGAACCTGGTTGAACGGATTCTGGACCGGGCGGCGCTGAAGAACGCCGCGGCCGGTCAGGCGCGGGAGACGGCCAATGGCTAGTCCGTGGGTCCGGTTCGGGAAGCTCGGCCGCGGTCGGGTGCGCATGTGGGCGGCGGGCGCCGCGCTGTGCGCCCTGATGCTGTTGGGGTGGTTCCATGGCGGCTACGCCGTCGAGCTCTACCGCCAGGCCCGGCGCGCGTTGGGAGCGGCGTCCGGCGGCGTCCAGATGGCGGCCCAGGGGAGCTGGGACTTCTTTTTGACGCATCCCTATTTCGCCATCCGGGAGGTCAAGGTGCTGGGGGCGGAGAAGGTCAAGGGGGCGGACATCGTGGTGATGTCCGGGCTCGGGCCGCACACCCGCATCTGGAGCATCGATCCCATGGAGATGGAGGAACGGGTGCGGCGGCATCCCTGGGTCAAGTCGGTCCTGATACGGCGGGAGTTGCCGGCCCGTCTGGTGATCACCATCGAGGAATGGACACCCGGTGCCATCGTCGCCCTGGACAAGCTGTACTATGTGGCCGACGACGGCGTGATCTTCAAGGCCGTCGACGAAGAGGATTCCGTGGATTTCCCGTTCATTACCGGCCTGAGGGCGGCAAAATTGCCGCCGGAGGAGCCGGGCACGCGGGAAAAGCTGTCCGAGGCCGTGCGCTTCGGAAGGAGGGTGGAGCGGACGGCGCTCGGTCTGTCCGAGATCCGTTTTCAGCCCCGCGGAGGCATCATCCTCTATCCGGTGTCCTACTCGGTGCCGTTCCATATGGGTTGGGGGGATTGGGACGAGAAGCTGGGCCGGTTGGAGTGGTTCCTCGGGGAGTTCCGGGGAAAGGAGGCCCGTTTTCGGGCCGTCGACCTGAGCTTCCGGGGGCAGGTGGTCGCGCGCCCGCGGGGAAGGGCGTGACTCGATGGACATGAGGAACGAAACAGGCGGGGAGATCCATGGCTAAGAAGACCAACGTTGTTGTCGGGCTCGACATCGGAACCCACAAGATCTGCGCGGTCGTGGGAGAGCAGACCGAGCAGGGACCGGAGGTCGTGGGCGTCGGGATGCACCCCTCGCGCGGCTTGAGGAAGGGCGTCGTGATCAATGTCGAAGCCACCATGGAGGGGATCAAGAAGGCGGTGGAGGAGGCCGAGATCATGGCCGGGTGCGAGATCAACACCGTCTACGCCGGCATCGCCGGCGCACACATTCGCGGGTTCAAC
>JAPOQB010000414.1 GCA_026710965.1 Deltaproteobacteria bacterium
ATATACGCCGCCGGAATCACGCTGGTGACGACGTTGACCGACTGCGCCCAGGCAAAGGCCGAAAACACACTGATCCAAAAGCCCGCCGCGATGGCGAGAAACAGGCTACCCGATCGCTTCATTGCAAGGTCCTCCTGATCCTGAATTTTAATGAGAAGATATTCTCAATAACAATTATTGTCAAACACACCCTTGCCATTCCGCCGGTGCCTTCATCGGCCCGTCGACCAGGAACAGGAGGCCCCTTCACCGGACCACGCACAGGTTGACCCTGCGCCGTGGTGATCATGCCCGGTGCCGTTCGTTACTGTGTTGAGCTGAAGATTTTAGCGGTGAGCGGACACGACAGGGTCGAGCGCTTCTAACGGCGCCGACGGTCTCCGCCAGCAGTGTTCACGGTCTGCCGAACCGCCGGACGCATTGAACAGGATCCCGGGGCATCCGTCCGGCGAGTGTCGGCCGGTGCCCGCGACTGAGGGAATGGCTGATGAGTTCGCGGTAGTGGCCGGGCTCCATGCGAAGCCGGTCCTTCATCGCCTCGGCTCCTACGCCGCGCTGTTCAGGAACTCCGCCAGCCGCTCCCCGATGACGTAGACGGTGGAGTTAGTGTTGGCGCGTACCACCTCGGGCATGACCGAGGCGTCCGCCACCCACAGGTTGTCCAGGCCGTGGACCCGAAGCCGCTGGTCCACCACCGCGGCGGGGTCGTTGGCCGGCCCCATCTTGCAGGTGCCGCTGGCGTGTTGATAGCTGTCGTAGGTCGAGCGAGCCCAGGTGGCCCAGTCCTCGTCCGGCCCGGGGTTGCGCAACTCGCCGTAGAACTCCCGCATGGGTGAGGTCCGGGTCAGGTCGCGAATGAATTCCATGGCGGCGACCATCTTCTTAACGTCCGCGGGATGCTCCAGCATCCCGGTTTCGACGGCGGGGAATTCCCTGGGGTCGGTGCTGTTGAGACGGACCCGGCCGGGCGTTTCCTGCTCCAGCAGTTGCGCGGAGAGGGGGAGCAGGGAACCCACGTCCTGGATCTTCGTGGGCGGGCGCAGGGTGACGCTGAAGTCGCCGTGGCCCAGGCCGGCGGAGCTCCGGGCCATGAGCCGCAGCCTCGGCAGGGTCCAGTCCACCTCGAACTCCCTGGCGGACGCGAAGGTCATGTGGATCGAGGCATGGTCCTGGAAGTTCCGTCCCACGCCGTCCAGCGCGTGCGTGACGCCGATGCCGAGGGCCTCCAGTTCCGCGGCCGGGCCGATGCCCGAAAGCAGCAGGAGTTGGGGGCTGCGGTAGGCGCCGGCCGCCAGCACCACCTGGCCGGCGGTGTCCGTTTGGACCTTGCCGTCCTTTTCATAGCGCACCCCGTCCACCCGGCTGCCCGACAGCGTCAGCCCCAGCACCGGCGCTTCCGCCTTGATGGTGAGGTTCGGACGCCCCCGCGCCGGATCGAGATGGCTCACGGCCGCGGATTGGCGCACGTCGTCCTTGATGTTGCAGACCCCCGGGCCCACGCCCACCGGATCCGGGAGGTTCGTGTCGGGTAGGCGCGGGATGCCCAGCTCGGCGGCGCCGTCGATATAGGCGCGGACCACCGGGGCGAGGTCCGAGTCCAGGCCGAAGGGGCGCTTGACGTAAACCGGCCCGGCGTGGCCGTGGTCGGGATCGCCGGGCAAGTCCTGGTCCGCTTCGATGCGTTTCAGCACTTGGTGGACCGTGCCCCAGGACCAGTCGGGATTGCCGGCCGCCACCCACCGCTCCATGTCGTAGCGGAGCGGCCAGACCCAGCCCATGGCGTTGACCGACGAGCCCCCGCCCATGATTTTTCCGGCCATGGGGTAGAACGTGCTTCCGTCGATGGGCCGCTCCACGGGCAACGTGTCGATGTAGGGACTCTCGAGCCAGAGCCGGTCCCGGCCGCTGGCCAGCCGGACGGTGTCCGGCGCCGGCCGGGGATCCGCGGCGGCCTCCAGCAACAGCACCTTGCGGCGCGGGTCCTCGCTCAGCCGGGCCGCGGCCACGCAGCCCCCGGAGCCGCCGCCGATGATGATGACGTCGTAGTGATCGGACATGGTTCCTCCTTGTGGGACGGCCTTCAACGGCATATTCGCACAGGAACGGGTCGCGGCACCATGACCGTGTACCTGCACCGCGCCGCCGGCCGGTCGCGGTTCCTACGCCGCGCTGCTCAGGAACTCCGCCAGCCGTTCGGCGATGACGTAGACCGTGGCGTTGGTGTTGGCGTGGGTTACCTCGGGCATGATCGAGGCGTCGGCCACCCACAGGTTGTCCAGCCCGTGGACGCGCAGGCGCTGGTCCACCACCGCGCCGGGGTCTTCCGCCGGCCCCATCCTGCAGGTGCCGGAGGCGTGGTGGTAGCTGTCGTAGGTGGAGCGGGCGAAGGTGGCCCAGTCTTCGGCGGGGGCCGGGTTGCGTACCGCGCCGTAGAACTCGCGCATCGGCGAGGTCCGGGCGAGGTCCTGGAGGAACTCCATGGCCGCCACCATCTTTTCCACGTCCTTCGGGTCTTCCAGCAGTCCCGTATCCACCACGGGAAAATCCCTGGCATCCAGGCTGCCGAGGCGGATCCGTCCCGACGCCTCTTGCTCCAGCAGTTGAACGGACAAGGGCAGCAGGGTGCCCACGCCCTCGATCCGGGTGGGAGGCCGCAGCGAAGCGCTGAAGTCCCCGTGGTCCACGCCCGGGGAGGTCCGTGCCATGAGACGAAGCCTCGACAGCGTCCACGCCACCTCGAAGTCCGTGGCGGCCGCGAAGGTCACGTGGACGACGGCGTGGTCCTGGAAGTTTCCTCCGACGCCCTCGAGCCCGTGCGTCACCGCGATGCCCAGCCGTTCCAGCTCGGCTGCCGGGCCGATACCCGACAACATGAGGAGCTGGGGGGTGCGGTAGGCGCCCGCGGCCAGAACCACCTGGCCCGCGGTGTCGGTGTGGATGCGGCCGTCCTTCTCGTAGCGCACGCCGTCCACGCGGCTGCCCGACAGGCTCAGCCCCAACACCGGCGCCTCGGCCTTGACGGTGAGGTTGGGACGCCCCCTTGCCGGTTCGAGATGGCTTACGACCGCGGACTGGCGTACGCCGTCCCTGATGTTGGAGACCCCCGGTCCCACGCCCACGGGGTCGGGGATATTGGTGTCAGGGAGGCGCGGCAGGCCCATTTCGGCGGCGCCGTCGATACAGGCCCGGACCACCGGGGACAGGTCCGAGTCCAGGCTGAAGGGACGCTTGACGTAGACCGGTCCGGCGTGGCCGTGGTCCGGGTCGTCCGGGAAGTCCTGGTCCGCCTCGATGCGCTGCAGGACCCCGTGGACCGTCTCCCAGGACCAGTCGGGATTCCCCGCCGCCACCCACCGCTCCATGTCATGCCGGGTCGGCCACACCCAGGCCATGGCGTTGACCGACGAGCCCCCGCCCATGATCTTTCCTGCGAGAGAGCGGAATGGGCTGCCGTCCACGGGCCGCACTACCGGGACCATGTCGACGTAGGGGGTCTCGAGCCAGACCCGGTCCCGGGCGCTGGCCAGCCGGATGGTATCGGGGATCGGTTGCGGGTCCGGCGCGGCCTCCAACAACAGTACCTTGCGGCGCGGGTCCTCGCTGAGCCGGGCCGCGGCGACGCAGCCGCCCGAGCCGCCCCCGATGATGATGACGTCGTAGTGGTCGGACATGGGGTTCTCCTTGAGGGAACTGTGATTGATGGCCGCCGGGTGAGATGGCGCCCTTCGACTTCGCTTCGCTCAGGGCGAACGGTGACAAGAACACTCCACACCGTACATCCTGAGCGTAGCGGGAGCGCCAGCGATTCCACACCGTTCGCCCCGAGCGTAGCGGGAGCGCCAGTAATTCCAAACCGTTCGTCCTGAGCGTAGCGAAGCGAAGTCGAAGGGCGCCATCTCTTACCCGGCGGCCATCAAGATCGATCAGAGTCTCCTCAGTCGGATGGCCCGTAAACGGTCCGTCCACGCGTGAACGGGTATTGGCACTACCACCGTGCAGGTAGACGTCGTCCGCAATGCGGGGCGGGCCGGCCGGCGCTATGACACGGCCGGCGTGGCCGCCCGGGCGATGGCGCCCGCATCCTCCAGTTCCGCAATCCCACGGCAGGCGCGAATCATCTCTTGGGTCGAAGCCTCCCCCAGCAGCGGATCGGCCAGGGCGTGGACCTTCGCGTCCATGTCCTGGTCGGACAGCGGGCACTCCAGGCTGCCCGAGCACTGCTCGACGGTCTCTTCGAAGGAA
>JAPOQB010000460.1 GCA_026710965.1 Deltaproteobacteria bacterium
CGGTCATGCATGAAAGGGTACGCCGGATGGCCGCGGCGGACCGGAGCGATGCCATGGCGGCGCGCTTCCTTGCAGGTGATCCGGCCGTTGCGGTTGTCGTCCCAACGTCGAAGAGCTTCACGGGAAGGTGAGCGACGGACTCGGGGCGGAGGGTCCGGCGCGGACGCTCGCTTGGCGAAGACCATTTCGGTGGAGTTGCAGCCGGAAAGCACCCGCTCCAGGGCGGCCGCTTCCCGGCGGTCTATGGTGAGCCGGTACTTGCGCCGGACGTTCAGGATGCGGCGGGCGAACCAGCAGCGGTTCATCGGGGGCAACCAGGCGGCGGCGTCATACGCGCATTTCCCCCTTGCTCCGCATCGGTTCACTGCCGGTGCCGCGAGAGTGAGGTTCAGGAGGTCGCGGGCGAAAGCTCTCCTTGTGGCGGAGTTCGCTCTGCAGAGTCCGCTGTCGTGCGCTTCGGACCTGGCGACGATGTGCTCGATGTCGGTCTTGCGGCGGCTGGAAAAGTAGCGGCCGGTGTACGGGCCGTAGATCCTGCCCTCCATTCCGGCGATGATCCGAAGCTCCACTGCCTGCGGGTAGGGGTAGTCTCCGGGATCGTACGGCGCACAGCGGTGCTCGAGGGCGACGACCAGACCACGCCACTCGTCAGCGCTCCAACCGTTCGCTGCTGCACCCAAGCTGAGGCAAGCGGCCAGCAGAACTCCACAGAAAGCAACGCGGCTTCGATTCCTGGCGGCGTTATCATGCATTCGCTGGACTCCTTCCGTGGGGAATGGATTGGTTCGTCCGGTCCGGAAAGCGAAAGCTCCTGTTTAGCACGCGTCGCCGTTCCGGTTGAGCGGCCCGCCCGCGTCCGGTTCAGTGCCGGGAGCGGTCGCCGGCCTCCGTGCCCCCGGCGCGCATGGAGCGGGCCGCGAGCGCGGTCCAGTCCTCTCTTGAGTGTCCGAGCCTGGCGTTCAGGCGGTCGCAGAGCCGTTCGGCGTCACTCACGCTCAAGGCGATGAGGGCGGTAGGGACGTAGCCCGGCATGCCTTCGAAGACGATGCGTATCTGTTGCGGCTCGTCGCCCAGTTCGTAGCTCGGGCAGAACGCGTAGTTCGGTTCGTCCGGCAGGGTCTGTGCGGTCATGCAGCGCTCCCTTCAGTTGGGTGAAAACCGGCTGGTGGCGACCGGCCGTACGTACGCCGGCAGGCCGGCGATACGCATCAAGCGATGGCTCAGGCGGCGAGCGGCCAGCGTTGGATGAGGCGTTCGAGGAGATCGGGGCCCGGGGCGAAGACGCGCGTGCGCCAGGAGATGATCTCGACGGTGCAGCCCATGCGCTTCAGGACCTCGGTGTCGGAATCCGTGGGCCCCTCGATCTCGCCCCGGTCGGCGCCCATGATGCGGCGGCGCGCGAGGCGCCAGCCGTTGACAAGGGCGAGGGCGGTGCCGCGTCCCATGACCTCCTCGAAGGCTTCGGCGCCGGTCATGGCGGGACCGCCCGCAAGGCCGAAGGCGGTTCGCACGGCGCGGACCTGTCCGGCATCCAGCACGCGGCCGATGAGCGCTTCGCCCGAGTCGGTCGCAAGACGCCTCACCCGCATGTTCTCGGAGGGCAGTCGGTCCCAGACGGGCAGCAGGAGCCCCGTGGCGAGCCAGAACCGCGACTCCCTGTGAGACGGCAGGCCGGCGATCTCGTCTTCCCATAGCCTGCGCCACTCGGTCTCGGTCGCCTTCCGCCAGTTCGAGGCGTCGAGCTCGGCCCTGGCCATGGAGTCCCGAGCGGCGGGACGAAGCAGGCCGACGCGCTCCTGCACGCCGCCGTCGTCGAACATTCGGGACGGCGCCGGAAGCACGACGGCAGCGCGGTCCGACCTGTCGTTGACCATCAGGACCGGACCGTTGTCGGTCTCGACGCCGATGCGCAGGGCCTCGTCGGCGGACGTGGGCTCCAGCCTGTCGCGCCGCACGATCTCGACGAGCTCGGTGGCGGCTCCACTGCCCGGATGCGTGTACAGCGTCTCCCGGCCGGCGACGGCCAGGGAGTCGGCGCGCACGGTCTCGACGCCGACCTCGTAGGTGCCGGCCTCCATGGCCTGCTCGATGCCCGAGGCGATGCGGTCCTCCAGTTCGGAGAAGAGCTGGTTCTGCTCGTCGATGGGGAGAGCGAGGAGCCTGTTCAGGAAGCGCGGCATGGGCGGCAGGTCCTCCTTGAGGGAACCCTCCCAGGTGAGTTTCAATCCGGTGGCGTCCTCGAAGCGCTCTAGCGGCCAGCCGGGGATGTTTCCGCTCCAGAGCGCCAGGTAGAACCGCCTCAGGGCGGCCTTCGCGTATAGGCTCTCCAGGTTGTCGCTCTCGCGGAAGAGCGTTGCGTCCGAGCCGCCCATGGCGGTCTGGGAGTCGCGCTGGCCGCGGGTGATGGCGCCCAGGCTGTCGAGCCTGCGGGCGATGGTGGCGATGAACCTGCGCTCGCCCTTGACGTCCGTGGTCACCGGCCGGAACAGAGGTGCGGAGGCCTGGTGCGTCCGGTGGGTGCGGCCGAGCCCCTGGATGGCCTGGTCCGCGCGCCAGCCGGGCTCCAGCAGGTAGTGCACCCGGCGCTCGGTGTTGGGCGAAGAGAGGTCTGCGTGATAACTTCGCCCGGTGCCGCCGGCCATGGAGAACACCAGGATGCGCTTCCGGCCGTCCATGAACGCCGCGGTCTCGGCGAGGTTGGCGGAGGCCGGCCGGCCGCGGAGCGCCAGGCGCTCGCTGTTTCCGTCCGAAATCCTCAGCACCCGCCGCGAGCGGCCCGTCACTTCCGCCACGGCCTCGTGGCCGAAATGGTGCACGATCTGGTCAAGGGCCGAGTGCACGGGCGGCAGGGACGCGAGCTTCTCGATCAGCGCGTCGCGCTGCGCGAGCGCTTCCCGGCACAGCACCGGATTGCCGTCGGCATCGACCGCGGGGCGGCTCATCAGGTTCCCGTCGCCGTCGGTGAAGGGTTCCTGAAGCTGGACCGGGAAGGCGTGGGCCAGGAAGTCGAGGACGGCCTCCCGGGGCGTGAGGTCGATGCCCAGGTCGTCCCACTCCGACGCCGGTATCTCGGCCAGGCGCCGCTCCATCAGGGCCTCGCCGGTGGACACGAGCTGGATCACGGCGGAACGGTCGGCCGAGAGGTCGGCCTCGATGGTGCGGATCAGTGACGGGCACTTCATGGCGGTCAGGAGATGCCCGAAGAAGCGCTGCTTGGCGCTCTCGAAGGCGCTCAGCGCCGCAGACTTGGCGTTCCTGTTGAGGGTGGAACCCTCCTGCATGATCCCCGTGGCCTCCAGCGCTGCTTCGATGTTGGCGTGGATGACCTTGAACGCTCCGGCATAGGCATCGTAGATGCGCCGCTGCTCCTGCGACAGCTCGTGCACGAGGATGTCCACCTCCACGCCGTCGTAGGCCAGCGCCCGGGCCTGATAGAGTCCCAGGGCCTTGAGATCCCTTGCGACCACCTCCATGGCGGCGACCCCACCCGCTTCCATGGCGGACACGAAGTCGCTCCGGCTCTCGAACGGAGTCTCGCCCGCGGCCCACAGGCCCAAGCGCCCGGCATAGGCCAGTCCGGGCACCGTGGTGGCTCCGGTGGCGGAGACGTAGGTGATGCGCGCGCCGGGGAGCGCGTTCTGCAGCCTGAGTCCTGCGCGGCCCTGGGCGGAGGGTTTCACCTCGCCGCGCTCGCTCTTGCCTCCGGCCGCGTTGGCCATGGCGTGGGCCTCATCGAACACGATGGCGCCGTCGAAGGCGTGGCGGTCCTCCTCCGCGGTTCCTCCGGCGAGCCAGCCAACGATCTGGTCGAGCCGCGACACGCGGCCCTGGCGGGAGGGCGAGCGCAGCGTGGCGTAGGTCGTGAAGAGGATGCCGGCCGTGTGCGGGATCTCGGCCCCCTGGCGGAAGTCGCTCAGCGGAATAAGATCGTGCTCGCGTCCGCCCAGCGCGGTCCAGTCCCGGCGGGCGTCTTCCAGCAGCTTGTCCGACTGGCTGAGCCAGAGCGCGCGCTTCCGCCCGCGGAGCCAGCCGTCGAGGATGATGGCCGCCACCTGGCGCCCCTTGCCGCAGCCCGTCCCGTCTCCCAGCATCCAGCCCCGGCGGAAGCGCACGGGCGCCGACAGGGTCTCGCCGTCGTCGGTGAGGGCGGTGTCGTCCTGGTCCTCCTCGCCGCAACGCTGGACGGTCTCCCAGCCGGAACCGATCCGATAACTCGCCGCGAGGTGGCCTTCATGGACCTGGCCCGCCAGCACGACGCTCTCGAGCTGGGCGTCGGACAGGAGGCTGTCGGTGACGACGAGGTCCGGCAGCATGGGGCGGTAGGACGGCGCCGGATGCGGGACGGCGGCCATTGCGGCGGACTGGACCAGGGGTGTCGGATGCGCTACCGCGCCGGGAACCCGGACGGCGCCCGGCCGCCAGGGCTCGTAGGGTCCGGAGCCGGCGGCACGGGCGTCGGTGGCGGAATCCGCCGGACCGGTCTCGACGGTCAGCTCGGACACTGGCCCCCACTCATGGGCGTGGGCGGATGCGGGCGTCTCGGGCCTGGAGCTGGAGGCGGTCCCTCGCTTCGACGAGTGCGGCGCGGCCGCGTTGCCGAAGAGGTCCCGGGCCGGCATGGCGACGGTGGTGCGGATTTCCACGGGCAGGCGGGGCGGAACCCGTGCAATGACGGCGTCGAGCAGTTCCGCGGCGGTCCCGGCGCGGGCGTGGGGATCGACGTCGATGCCGGGCCGGCTCGTGCGGTCGAGCACGGTGAGCCGGGTGTCGAAGCCGGTGCCCCGGCGCGCGTAGACGCGGCCGTCGACCGCCATGGTGAACACGACCCGGGCGGACGGGTCGAGACGGCCGAAGGCAGCGTTCCAGTCGGAATCCCCCGGAATGCAGTTGGCCGAGGTGACGGCCGCGAGCCGGCCTCCCGGCGGCAGCATGGAAAAGGCGGAACGCACATGCCGAAGGTCGGCGTCGAGGCGGATGCGGTGGACGCCCGGTGTCGCCGAGAACGGTGGGTTCATGATGACGACGGTAGGCCGGGCGCCCGGCAGGCGGTCGGCGACGTTCTCGGCGTTCACGCCGGTGACCAGAGTTTCGGGGAACAGGCGGCACAGCAATGCACGGCGGATGTCCGCGATTTCGTTCAGATGTAGGTTCCCGGCCCCGCTTCCGAGCGCACATTCCGCCATCACCGCCAGCATGCCCGTGCCGGACGAGGGCTCCAGCACGACGTCGTCCGGCCGGATCGCGGCGGCCCGGATCGCCGCGTAGGCGAGCGGAAGGGGCGTGGAGAACTGCTGGAGGCGGACCTGTTCTTCCGAACGCTTCGTGTGGGACGGCTCCAGTGCGGCGACGGCCTCCAGCATCCTCAGCATGGCGGAGGGGCCTTCCGGACCGGCCCCGGCGTGGCGGCGCATGGCCCGGCCGTGGCGGCGAATGAACAGCACGACCGCGGCCTCGGCGGCCTCGTAGGCGTCCTTCCAGACCCAGGCCCCCCGGGCGTCCGTGGCGCCGAAGGCGCGTGTCATGGCGTCCCGCAGGGTGGCGGCGTCGAGCGGCCGGCCGGCCTCCAGGACCGGCAGGAGGGTCGTGGCAGCGGCGAACAGTGCGTCATGGGCGGAAGGCTCGGAGCCCGGGGCGGCGGGAACGGAAGGAAGGGCGTGGGGAACGGGAAGGCGCGCGGACGCGTCCGCCGCCGTGTGGGCGTCGAGCATGGATCTCTCCCTCCTGGAATGCGTGAGAGTGCCGGGGCGCGGCGCGGGACGGATCCTCCCGCGCCGCGCCCGCGGCCTGCCCCGGGCCGGCTGCCCACCCTCCTCGCGGCGGGGAGCGGAAATGGGAGGATCAGAGGGGGGCGGCGGACTTGGGGGCGTTCCGCCGTTCGGCCGCGCGGGCGCGGCAGGCGTCCATCAGTCGGCCGTATTCGCAGGGATCGAGATCGGAATCGCCCTGGACGAGGAACGCCAGTTGCGGTGCGCCAGGCTAACTGGTGCGAGTGCAGCCGGTGAAAGTCCGGCAGGAGGGAGAAGGCTAGCCACCACCTTCACCCCGAGTCATGGACCTCCATCCGCGA
>JAPOQB010000304.1 GCA_026710965.1 Deltaproteobacteria bacterium
AGGCGACGTTCGGAAGGTTTCGATAATGCTGGGACATCTCGGCCTGAAATCCACCGAGATCTACGTCCGCACGGACGCTCTTGAAAGGCTCGAAGTGCTCGAAACAAGAACCGCACCGCAGATCAGGAAAGGAAGATTCGATGATGCCCCGGACAGGCTCGTGACCATGCTCAAGGACGTTGCGAGAGTTTAACTATGGTAAGTGATTTGGGCATACTGCTCAGTCAATTCAAGGACTTACCGCATCCACTCAACATAGCCAATCGCTCAACATAGACACTGACCGCGACGAGGGCGCCGCGGCGGATCATGTCGCGGCATTCGGGCGGAATGTAGAGGTCGGCGGGGGGCCGGCCGCGTCGCGGGGTGGCGCTCATGCATCCCTCCCGTCGTGGTCGGTCAGGGTCATCGCCGCGGTGGGGCAGACGAAGAGCGGGCTGATGAGATAGTCCGGTTCGTCCCCCTCTTCAGTGGGGGGACTGATGTTGACCGTGGCGATGGCCGCGGTCGGCTCGCCGTTGACAAAACATGAGACGAGGCAGAAGTTGTCGAATCGGCCGCTGGTAAGGGCCGTGAACGCGCGGCGGTGTTCTTCCGTGATGTTGGTGTCGGGCATGGCGGCGACCTCCGTGGGATGACATGGTGGAGCCCGGCCTCGAACCCCCGGGACTCGCCCATTCCCTGATGGCCACCACCTCCCGGCGGCGGACGGCGCGGCGGTGGAGGCCGAAGCGCCCGGGCCCGGCCGGCGGGACGGTGGCCGTCAGCGGATCAGCGAAGGTGATCGTCGTGGTGGAGTAGCTCTTCTTCCATGTCGCGAAGCGAGGAATAGCGGCCTGTCTTGAACGTGAACTCGTGTGACTCGCCGTCGTCCTGCGGCAACTCGTAGCCGGAGAAGGCGGACCAATCATGGCGGCGGAATCCCCGCCACAGGGCGCCCGCAAGGCTTGAAACTACGGTCCAGGCAATCGCCGCCATCCAGAGCGGGCCGATTTGCTCCGCGCCCGCGTCGAGAATGAAGGTTGCGGCCGTGCAGACGGCGGCGAGGGCGAGCCCGCCGAGCACCAAGGCGCGGGCGCGCCAGACGATCCGGCGCGCGGGGCGGTCCGGACCGCCGTCCTGATCTGTGAACTCTTCCGTCATGGTTCATGGCCTCCATGCTGCCGGCGGGCCCGGCCCGTTCCGCTGCCGGCGCCGCGCTTCCGTCGTGGCCCGGCGGAGAAGGAGCAGGCGCCCCGCCGCTCTCCCGGACATCAGTCGCCCACGGCGATCCGCTCGCCCCAGGGCTGGGTGTTCGCCTCCGATGACGGCGTCGAATGGTCGACCCACAACACAGGGAATGCAGGCTCGGCCTCCGGGTAGCGGGAGCACTCCATGTCGGTGAAGTAGAGACACACCGCCGGCTGCATTCCCTGCTCGTCGAGCCACTCGAAGCCCGGGCGGAAGTCGGTGCCGCCCCGGCCCTTGAGGGTGATCTCCTCGGGGAGCTCGTCGGCCGTGTACTCGGCCGCGTCCTGCAACGCCGCGTCTACCTGGAGCACGACGACTCGCTCCGGCCTGATCTCGGCCGCGATCTCGCGGAGCTCCGCCCAGAACCCGGCAAGGGTTTGGGCCGGGAGCGAGCCCGAGGTGTCGATGATGACCGCAATCGTGTCGATGCCTTCGGAACGGATCGAGGGCAGGTAGAGGCCCGAGTCGATGAAGCGGCGGTTGGGGACGCTCCAGCTGTAGTCGCGTCTGGCGGCGTCGGTCATGTAGCGGCGGAGCAGCGTGCGCCAGTCGAGAGCGCTTGCGTGGGCGCTCCGGCCGGGCTCCTCGACGCCGCCCGGGGCCTTGCCCTCGGCCCTGGCGATGCTGAGGGCCTGGTGCATGGCCTCGTCCCAGGCCTGCTCCTCGGCGGCGGTGTCCACGGGGGCATCGCCGGAAC
>JAPOQB010000457.1 GCA_026710965.1 Deltaproteobacteria bacterium
GGGCTGGCGGTGGGCAAGGTGATCAACGGCGACTTCGCCATCGAGATCTGCCAAGCCTACAACAACTGGTTCCACGACACCTACCTGAAGGCGAGCGCGAAGTTCCAGGGGCTCGGCCTGATCCCCATGCAGGAACCATCGGAAGCGGTGAAGGAGTTGCGCCGCACCGTCGAGGAGTTGGGCTTCTGCGGCGCCATGCTGCCCTCCATGGGCCTCAAGGGCCACCTGGGTTCCAAGGAGTACTGGCCGGTGTACGCCGAGGCCGACCGGCTGGGCTGCAGCATCGGCGTCCACGGCGGCGCCCACGAGGGGCTGGGCATGGACTACCTGACGCCCTACGCCCCCATCAACGGCCTGGGCCACCCCTTCGGCCAGATGGTGTGCTTCGCCGGTTTCGTGTTCAACGGTCTGTTCGACCGCTATCCCAACATGCGCGTGGGCTTCATGGAGGGCGGCGTGGCCTGGATTCACACCTGTCTCGAACGCTTCGACCGAGGCTGGGAAACCCACGTCCAGTACGACCCCCGCGGCGAGTTCATCCAGCTCAAGCCGGGCGAGGCGGTGAGCCACTACATCCGGCGCCACGCCGAAGAGGGGCGCATCTTCATCGGCTGCGAAGGCACCGAGCCCACCCTGCACAACGCCATTGAGGCCCTGGGCAACAAACCCTTCATGTTCTCCAGCGACTTTCCCCACGAGGTCAACAACGACTACTGCAAGTCCGAGATCCGCGAGATCGTCGAGAACAACCGCCTCACCGACGACGACAAGCACGCCGTGCTGCACCGGAATGCGGAGGAGTTCTACGGGCTGGCCGTGGAGGGCGAGCGAAGAGTCGTGGTTTGACCCTGTGTATCGTTGAATCAATCGTGCCACACGACGCTCCGGCACGGAATTTGCTCCAAGTTCCGGAGGAGTTGACAGGCCTCCATTGACCGGATAGGTTTTGGATTGTGTTAAATATCCAATCAGGATCCATCCGCAGTCCGTTCGACGACCCGAAGGTGATGCCGGCAGCTATCGAGGCGCTCAGCCGGGCGGATGCGATGGGCTTGCTGCCCGCCGAAATCGTGCGCCTGGACGACACCGCCATGGAGGGATTGGAGAGAGGTTTGCTGGATGCCGGGATCGGCCGGGGGCTCACGGCGGAACTTCGTACGGCCTCGACCACCGGGCCGGAGAGGTTGTCCGCTCTGCTCAAGAAGATCAGCGAGGCGCTCACCGAATCGCCTGTTCCCGAGCGGGAGTGGCGGGCGGTCGAACGTATCCTGGGACTGGAGTCCATGGCCGAGCTCATGAGGATCTCGGTGTCAAGCGCCCGTCGCTATTTCGCCGGCACCCGGACGACGCCCGATGCGGTCGCCGCCCGTCTCCACTTCCTGGCCTTTGTCGTGGGTGACCTCGCGGGTGCGTACAACGATGTCGGCGTCCGCCGTTGGTTCCACCGTCCACGCAAGTTGCTCAACGGGTATGCACCCGCTCAGTTGCTGGACGGAGATTGGGGACCGGATGACGACGGGCCGCGGCAAGTGCGGGAGTTGGCGGCAGCCCTTGGACCGTCGCCGGTGACATGATCGTCTTTCGTCACGCAGACCCCCGTTTCCCGTTCCTCTGGGAAGACTCGTCTCAGCCTGCGGGTCGATGGAACACCCCGGGCCAGTTGACACACTATTTCGCGGATACGCCGGACGGGGCGTGGGCCGAGTTCCTGCGTCACGAGGAGATCTTCGATCCGGAGGACCTGCTGACGGTTCGCCGGGCACTGTGGGCGGTGGACATCGGTGACGAGCAGGCGGAGGAGCCGGAGTTGGCGCCGGCGACGCTGACCGGCGGCCGGGAGAGCTGGCTCGATTGCCAACAGGAAGCCGACCGCCTTCGAAACGGAGGCGCGTCCGGGCTCACGGCGCCGTCGGCTGCCCTGCGTTCAGGCGGCGCGCATGGCTGGCGGGTCGACGGCGGGCTACAGTCCGGGCCAGCCAGAGACGGCAAGGTTTTCGCGCTCTTTGGGCCGCGCCCGGATCTGACCGGATGGCCGGCGACAGCGGCCGGACGGCCAGAGGCTGAACTCTTGGCCCGCGTGCGCCACTTCTGACGGTCAACGCGACCACGTCCTAGAGACTTGTATAGAGCATCGAATAGGTTAGTATATAGCTATGAGAGTCATACAGCTAACGATGGACGCCGATCTCGTGGAAAGGGTCGACCGACGGGCGAAGCGTCTCGGTACGACGCGCTCGGGGTTTACACGCAAAGTGTTGAGAGCCGCCCTGGAGCGCTACGACGAAGCGGAGTTGGAAGAGCGCCACAGAGCCGGATACCGAAAGAACCCGCCCGCCAAACAGGAGTTCGACATCCCGGAA
>JAPOQB010000406.1 GCA_026710965.1 Deltaproteobacteria bacterium
AACGCCGACGCTTCGTTGAGGTTCGGTTCCAACCCGTTTCCGATGTCCGTGGTGGCGGGCTTGCTCATGGTAAAGACTCCTTCTTCCTCAGTGCAATGTTCTTCGACTTCGCTTCGCTAACGCTCCGCTACGCTCAGGACGAACGGGTGTTATGAACCTGCACCCGAAGCTCCAAACCGTTCGTCCTGAGCGTAGCGGAGCGTTAGCGAAGCGAAGTCGAAGGGCGCCAACCTTCCTTCTCGTCCTAGCCGCGCTCTTCCCGGTAGAGCCCGAAGGCCTCTTTCACCGGGCGGTCGTTGACCGAGAACAGGATGGCCTCGTCCTTGTTCCCGTTCTCGTGCTGGTGCCAGGACCACAAGGGCACGGTGAAAAAGTCACCCTGGCTCCATTCAATACGCTGGTCGTTGACCGTGGTGGCGCCGCTGCCGCGGAACACGTGGTAGATGGTCGTGCTGGTGTGGCGGTGCGAACGCGTCTTCTCGTCGGGGCGAATCATCTGGATCTCGCAGCCGATGGTGCGCAGCGTGAAACCGCCGTTTCGCGGGTTGACGTAGCGCAGCAGCACCCCGTCGCACTCGTCGCCCGGTGTCGAGGCGAGGGCCTTCAGGGATTCGTAGGTGGTTTCCCAGGGATAGCGGAAGGGCGGGTCGGGGAACTCCGAGAGCTGTTCCGGCGGCCGCGCCCAGCCGAACTGGTGCAGGCTGAAGTCGGGCATGGCTTCCACCGGCTGCTGCTTCTGGCTGAAGGGCTCCACCGCCATGACCTCCAGGGCCTTGAGCAGCGGGCCGTCGTGGCCATCCACCCAGACGATGTTCTCGCCGGTGCCGTTGTAGTGGTCGTGCCAGGTCCACTGCGGCGTGAGGATCAGGTCGCCGGGGTTCATGGTGAAGCGCTCACCCTCCACGGTGGTGAAGGCGCCGCCGCCCTTGAGGACGAAGCGCAGCGCGGTCAGGGTATGGCGGTGGGCCTTGGCTATCTCCCCGGGCTTCACGAGCTGCACGGAGGTGTGCACCGTGTTGGTGGCGCCGGTGACGCCTGGCACGCCGGGATTGAGGAGACGGATGGTCCGCCGTTCCGACTGTTCCAGGCTGACCAGCTCGCCGGCCTCCAGCAGGCCGTTGTAGATGTCGCTCCACTTCCACAGGTAGGGGACCACGGTGGTCCTGGGCTCGATGACGTCACCGTCGTTGCCCGTGATGTTGGACGCCCAGAAACCCGCCAACTGTTTCGTGGCCAGATCCTTGTTGAGATCTTCGAGGCTCATGATCGTCTCCCTGCCGAGCTTGAAGGCCGGTGCTGCTCCGTTTCCCCGATCTCAGCCCTCGATCCGCCGCATGGCGTAGGCCATCCCGCCGCGGTAGGCCCGGTCGATGGCCATGCACTGTCCGGCGGCGCGCAGCACCGTGTCATAGTCCTCTTGCGTGAGCACGTGCTTGTCGTAAACGCCGTCCATCATGTCCGAATGCTCGGTGTCCGCGGTGGAGTGCACGTTCAGCGATATCATCCGCTTCAGGTTGATGCCCAGCTCGTTCTCGAACTTCTTGCCGATGCGGTAGGACATTCCTCCGTCCGTGACGATGTCCGGGTTGTTGCGGCGCTCCAGCATCTGGGAGGAGGTGAACGCGGCCAGCCACGGGCCCTTCATGGCGATGTGGTGCCAGGCCATGAAGGCCGCCTGCGTGATGGGCGGCACCTCCGCCTTCTCGAAGTCTTCCGGCTCCAGGCCGATGACCTCGCCCTGTTTGACCGTGAGGGTGTAGTGATCCATGTCGCAGCGCGGGTCGTTGATCAGCTCGTCGCTCTCGTGCTGCCACACCAGCGCCTTGACGTCCAGCGGCGCCGCGCCTTGCACGTAGCCCCAGCAGTCCCGCCGGTTCTTCGTGTAGAGCGCGTTCTGCACCACGTAGTAGCGTCCCCGCTCCATGGTCCAGGGCAGCGTCAGCAGATCCTGGAACTCGTCCGTCTCGAACTGGCCTCTGCACATCTCGTTCAGGGTGCTTTTGAGCTTCGCGATATCGGGCATGGTCTCGGACTCCTGTCGGGCGTGTCCGTCGCGGGTTGTTCCCGCTTCAGTCGAGCGCCTCCATCATGTTGACAAGCTGCTCGCGGTAGGCGCGGTCGATCATGAGGCTTTCCCGGGCGCCCCGGAGCAGCGCCTGCCGGTCTTCCTCCGTCCGGCAGTGTTCCCGCGCCACCTCCAGCAGGAGCTGGCCGTGCTCCACGTCGGCGGTGACGTGCTCGGCGTTGTTGATCTGCCGTTTCAACGGTATGCCCAGGTCCCGTTCGAGGTTCTTGCCGACGCGGTACGACAGCGACCCGCCGCGCACCAGGTCGTCGGAGTTGCGCATCTCCAGCACCGCCGACGCCGCGATGGCTTCCCGCCACGGGCGGTCCTTGGCCAGGTGGATCCACGCGTAGAAGCACGCCGTCGCGCTGTCCAGCGGACGCACCCGTTCATAGTCCTCGGGAGACAGGCCGAAGATCCTGCCTTCCTGAACCGCCAGGGTGATGTGGTCCACCTTGCCCGCGGCCTTGTCGCCCATGAGCTCCTCGCCCTCGTGCTCCCAGACGAGCCGCTTGACGCTCAGCGGCGACGCCCCGGCGACGAACCCCCAGCAGTCCCGCCGGTTGGCGACGTAGTGCTTCATCTGGATGGAAAGGGCCTGGGCGCGCTCCTGGGAGAAACGAAGCTCCAGCAGCCGCCGGAAGGGCGGGGTGTCGAACTGGGCGTTGACCAGCTCCACCAACTCGTGCCACACGCCCTCCACGCCGTTCCGTTCGGCAGTGTGCGTTTCCATGCTGTTCCCTCGGCTTTCGTACGCGGCACCCGGACGCGATGCCGCGCCGGCCGCCGCCACGCGGGAGCCCTACTTGCCCTTGACCAGCCGCTCCAGCCGCGCCTTGGCGCCCGGCCCGATGGAGAAGACCTGATTCACCAGGCCCTGGATGTCCGCCCCCGACAGGTACGATATCTCGATGCCGATCTTCTTGGATACCGCCCTGAACTCCGGGTCGTCCAGGGTGTTCTTGAAGGCGGTTTGCAGCGCCTCCAGCCGGTCCCGCGGGATCCCCGGCGGCGTCACGTAGGCGCGGAAGAACTTGTACGGCGCCAGCCACGCCTCGTAAGCCGTGCGTTCGTCGTCGTTCTTGATGTGGTCGGTGAACAGCGGCAGGTTCTTGAGCACCGGCTCGTTCTTGTCGCCGCTCGTCAGGAAGGGAACCAGCCGGTCGCCGGCCTTGCCCTCGAGCATCTCCGTGGCCTGGATCCGCACCGACTCCCACGAAGAGCAGTACCCGTCCACTTCCTTGCGCCGCACCGCCGCGCGTATCTGCGCGGTGCCGTTGTACCCCCTGACGAGGTTGATCTTGGCGCCCACGAAATCCCGCAGGATCAGCGGGGTGTCGCGGGTGAGGGTGCCGGCGGAACCGAAGTTGACCGGTGGCGACGCGCTCATCAGCCCCTTGAGATCGGACACGCCGGTGCGCGACATCACCATGCACGTGGGCGTGGCCTTGCCCGCGCTGCCGAGCCAGCCGAACTTGGCGTTGTCGAACTTGATGCCCTTCTCGCCAAGGACCTGCTTCATCACGAGGCCGCTGTTGGTCCCCCCGATCACCGAGCCGTCACGCTTGGCGACATTGTAGAGGTAGTTCATGGCGATGGCGAAACCGGCGCCGGGCATGTTCTGGACGATGATCTTCGGATTGCCCGGAATGTGTTTCGTGAGGGTGCGGGCGATGGTGCGGCCGTAGGTATCGAAGCCCCCTCCGGGGGAGGCGCCCAGGATGAACCGCAGGGTCTTGCCCTTGTAGAATCCGGCCACGTCGGCGCCTGCCGTGGCCGTAAGGCCCAGGCACAGGAGCAACGAAAGGATTGCCGCCAATCGGAATGGGTGTCTCATGGGTAATCTCCCTGTCGGTGAACCGGGTACGGTGCCCGTCGTGGTCGTCACAGCCGGTCCGCCCATTTCGCGCGGACCTCGGCCTTGTATTCCGCGCTCACGCCCGAGACCTTCGGGAAGTCGTCCTTCCAACTGTAGGGCCGGCACGCGTCCACGACCATGCAGGAAGTGGTGAGCTCACGGCGTTGCTTGTCCTCGGGCGAAAGCCGGGGGTTGAGGATGCTCGCGGCCACGTCGAGGACCTCGGAGTCGGCCCTGGGGTCCCAGCGGGTGGACATGGCCCAGAGCACCTCGCCCATGTTGGTGATGTCGACGTCCTCGTCCACCACGATGACCATGCGCACGTCGCGGCCGCCGTCGCGGGTGGCGAGCACGCCGTACCCGGCCTGCTTGGCATGGCCCGAGTAACGCTGCGCCACGGCCACGGTGACGATGAAGCGTCCCTGCTTCGGAAACCATACCCCGCGCACGTCCGGGATGCCGGCCCGCTCCATGGCCGACCAGATGTTGGCGGAGCGGATGTACTTGTGGGCTTCGCTGTTGAGGAAGGTCCGGAGCGGCGGGTCGCCGGTGATGATGGGGTCGTTGCGGTGATAGACCGCCTCCACCTTCACCACCGGAGCTTGCCGTGACCCCGAGGCGTAGTATCCGGGCCACTCGCCGAACGGCCCCTCCTCATGGGTCTCCTGCTCCGGGGGCGGGATGGTTCCTTCGAGCACGAGGTCGGCGAAGGCCGGCACCGGCAGCCCGGTCTTCTGTCCCTTGATGACCGGCACCGGGGCCTCCAGCAGGCCTCCCAGGAAGTCGTACTCGCTGACGTTCCAGGGTATGCCCACGGCGCTCGCCATCATCAGGCCCGGAGGCAGGCCGCAGACGACGGCCACCGGGCAGGGTTCTCCGCGGGCCCAGTACTTCCGGGTGATGAGGTCGCCGTGCTTTCCCGGGATCATCCACACGCCCAGGGTGTCCCGGTCGTGGACCTGGACCCGGTAGGTGCCCACGTTGATGTAGCCGGTGTCCGGATCGCGGCACACCGTGGCGGTGAACGTGCCGATGTAGCGGCCGCCGTCATCGGCGTGCCATCTGGGAGTGGGAAACTTGAGCACGTTGACGTCGCTGTCGAAGGCGACGTTCTCCAGCAGCGGCGATTCGCCGATCTCGGCGGGGGGAATGGGTTTCAGGTCCTGGAGCCGGCCCTTGACGGCCTGTACCACGTCCATACCGCGGACGTCGGACGACATGCCCAGGGCCAGGGCGTCGGACTCCGGCGACCGCAGGACGTTACTGAGAACGCGGTAGCCTTCCGGGTAATCCGCGATGGAGTCGAAGAGCAGGGCCGAGCGCTCCTCGGTTTCCGCCTCGATCTCGGTGAGGGCGCCGATCTCCAGGTCCCAGTGGGCGTTCTCCACCTTTTTGAGCTTGCCGGCTGCCTCGAGCCGGTCGATGAATGTCCGGAGGTTGAGGGCCGCTTCGACGTCCCTTTGCCGGCTCGCCATGCATCGTCCTCCG
>JAPOQB010000292.1 GCA_026710965.1 Deltaproteobacteria bacterium
ACTCTCCATCTCGTGCGACGCGGTCTCGGGCTTGTAGTCGATGATGGCGTCGGCGCATTCCAGGGGCATCTCGACCTCGCCCCTTTGCGGGTTGGCGGCCACGGTCTCGTTCCAGAACTCCCACCCCTCCGGGGTCGTCTCCATGATGTGGTAGGGATGCACGCGGCGGGATTGCCCGCTCAGGACCCGCTGGTCGCGGTCCTCGTCCAGTTCCTGCAGGAACGCCTGCCACTCCCATTCCCGGCGCAGGCAACGGAGCCAGCGCTCGCCGTCGCCGACGCCCACGACGCTGACGATGCACCGGACCCGCTCGTCCACCGCGGCCGCGTAGGTCGCGTGGGCGCCGCCGAAGCTGGTGCCCCAGATGGCCAGGCGCTCGGGGTCCACCTCGTCTCGGGTGCCGAGGTAGGTGAGGCCATTGCGGATGTCCTCGATCTGCTCCAACGGTATCAGGCGGTGGCGCGGCCCTTCGCTCTCGCCGAACCCGCGATAGTCGAAACGGAGCGTCACATAGCCCTCGCTGGACAGCCGCTCGGCCACCTGTGGCATGAGCCCTTCCTTGAGGCCGGCGTATCCCTGGCACAGGATGACGCCCGGGTGGGGTTCCGACCCGTCACGGGCGTCGGGGATGGAGAGCACTCCCGCCAAGCCGTAGCCGGGGCCGCTGAAATACCGGATTTTCTCTTCCACAATACCTCCTCACGGCGGCCCGTGCCGCCGCTTACGCCCGGCCGCTTCGCGTCAGCAAGCGCGTGCCGGTGGCGTAGATGTGCTGGGTGCCCAAGTTTACCACCACCACCCGGGTCAGATGAAAGGCAATGACCGCGGGAACGCCGATCTGTAGCGCCTGCGCGGTGATGGCCATCTCCGCCATGCCTCCGGGCGAGGTGGAGATGATCATGGTAGCAATCGGGAGCTGGAAGGCCCAGGCCAGGGCGACGCCCACCACCATCGACGCCGCCAGCACGAAAAAGGAATTGAGCAGCGCGAAGGGGATGAACAGCTTGTAGCGGGCGAAGAATGCCCGCTCGTAGCGCGCCCCGAGCACCAGGCCGAACATGAGCTGGGCGAACTGCGTCATCCACTCCGGCACGGCCGAGAGCTGTACGTCGCTCATGGTGAAGGCGGCGCCGAAGAAGATCGGCGTGAGCAGATAGCCGTTGTGCATGTGAAGGCGTTCGGAGATCTCGCCCAGCACGAACCCCGCCAGCAGCCAGGGCACCAGCACGCCCACGTCCAGCGGCACCGTCGGCCGGTAGTCGCCGGTCTCCAGCGGGATGCCGCCGTAGGTCAGGGCGAAGGGGATGACCAGGACCAGGATGGACACACGCAGGCTGTGGGCCACCGCCACCGGCGCGATCTGGGCGCCGTAGTGATGAGCCAGGTTCGCCATGGCCATGGCGCCGCCGGGGATGGACGCGAAGAATGTCGAACGGGTCTCGACCCCCGAGACCCGGCTCAGGATCACCGCCCCCAACGCTCCGATCAGGAAGGTCGACAGGGTCGACAAGACGATAGGCATCCAGTAGGCGGCCAGCGCCGCTACCACCGGCGGCGTGAAATAGAGCGCGAGCCCGGAACCGAGCAGCACCTGCCCCATCTGCCGCGCATACGGCGGCGAGTCCATGGGCACCCCCAGGAGGTTCAGGGACGCCACGGCGATCATGGGTCCGATCATCCAGGGGATGGGCAGGTTCAGCCAGTGACAGAAGTAGCCCGCCGGGATGCCCACCACCAGCGCGGTGAGGATGGCAGGCACGCGCCGGCGGAGGTCCGCTCCGCGCCGGCGCAGATCCGCGATTGTCCGGGCCCCGAGGTTCATGGATGCGGGCGGTCCCGGCCCGGGGCGCCCGTCATACGATATTTCTTTCCTGGAAGGAGCGGATCTCCTCGGGAGTGTATCCCAGCTCGGTCAGGGTGTCCTCGTTGTGCTCGCCAAGCTTGGGCGGCAGGCGACGGAGGGTGATGGGGGTGTCCAGCAGGTTGAGGCCGTTGCGCACCAGCTTGAACGGGCCGAAGTCGGGGTGGTCCACCTCCATGAGCCGGTCCAGGTGCTGGACCTGGGGGTCCTCGAAGACCTCGGCGAAGTTGTTGATGGGCGCGCAGGGGACATCCTTGGCTTGCAACTCCTTCAGCCAGTGGTCCCGGGGCGCCGACTGCACCACCGCGCCGAAGGTCTCCGAAATGAAGTCGTAGTTCTGCGCCCGGGCGGGGCGGTCCTTGGTGCGCTCGTCGGTCTGGAAATCGGGCCGGCCCATGACCTCGGTGACGCCGATCCAGAACTTCGGCGGATGCGAAAGATGGATGACGAAGGGTTTGCCGTCGCCCGCCACCAGGGCGTAGACGCCGGCGGTCTTGATGCGGCTGCGCATGTTGTGCACCTGGCCGCTGAAGAGATACTGCGTCATGCCGAGCCCCAGGAAACAGATGGTGGACTCCAGCAGCGACGTCTCCACCTTTTGGCCGGCGCCGGTGCGTTCCCGGGCGGCCAGCGCCGCCAGCACGCCGTAGCAGCCGAAGATCCCGCCGAGATGATCCGAGAAGGCCGCGCCCGGCCCGTGCGGATGGTCCAGCTCGGTGAGGACGCTCAGCAGCCCGCTCAGGGACTGGCCGATGGTGTCGTAGCCGGGCCGCTTCCGGTAGGGGCCGTCCTGGCCGAAGGCGGAGATGGAACAGTAGATGATGCGCGGGTTCATCTCGCGCACCACGTCGTAGCCGATGCCCAGACGGTCCACCACCCCGGGGCGGAGGTTCTCGACGATGACGTCCGCGTCCCGGGCCAGCCGCAGGAACACTTCCTTGCCCTCGGGCGCCTTCATGTCCAGGGTCAGGCTCTTCTTGTTGCGGTTGAGGGCGCAGAAGCTCGGGCTGTAGTTCTTGGGTTCCTTGTCCCAGGTGCGGAACGGGTCCCCCTTGCCGGGGGTCTCGATCTTGGTCACCTCCGCCCCCAGGTCGGCCAGCAGCAGCGACGCGTAGGGGCCGGCGATGTAGTTGGTGATGTCGAGGATCTTGATACCTTCAAGTGCTCCGGGCATGGGGCGGCAACCTTTCTGGCGGGAACGGTTCGATTCGAACTAGCGGGTGCGGTTGTACTCGTAGTCTTCGCGCTCGGTGGCGCCGGAGCGCAGCTCGGGCAGCAGCGGCGGCCGCGTGGTGTTCACCTGCGCGTGGACATCGAGGGCCGCCTGGTCGACCCAGCGTTCGACCAGCACCAGCTTGTCCGGGTTCACCACGCTGCGGAACACCTCGAACTGCTCGCATCCGGGTTCCTTCATGACTTCCTGGCAGCGCCCCCGATAGCCCTCGGCGAGCTCGGCGCCTTTCCCTTGCACGGCGTTGATCGTGACCATGAGTCGAAGTGACATTTCGAATCCTCCCTGTGGGTGTGCATGAGCCTGCCCCCTCGGCAGCAGTCACGCGACGCGATTTCTCCAGTGTGTACCAGATTAGCCGGTAGCCCGCGAGATCGTCCGGCCGCGGGTGTTCTCAGGCGAGTTCGGGCATCTCGGCGAGCAGCCGTCCGTAACCCGGGATGGGCTGGCGCACGCCGAGGCGCATCTGCGTCTCCCAGCAGCGCGCAGGCAGCGCGTGCACCACGGGCACGCCGAGGTCGGCTTCCAGCGGATCGATGATGTCCAGGGTCTTCCACGCCGAGCCCAGCATGTACAGGCATTCGCCGCCCGGATGCCGGGCGAACATCTCCGTGAGCTGGCGGCGGATCTCCGAGGAGGGGACCTTGGGGACGTCGGCGAAGGGCACGTCGATGCCCTCCATGCCGAGCATCTCGAACCCCGCGTCGGTCAGGTAGGTACGGAAAAGGGCGTTCAGTTCCTCCGGGAAGTAGCTGGCGCCCACGAGCCTCCGGACTCCCAGGGTGCGGAACGCGCGCACGTGGTTCTGTCCCGACGTCACCATGGGAATGCCGTAGCGCTCCTCCCAGGAGCGGATGGTGTCGCGCTCGCCCTCGTATCCGAGCAGCATGAACGGAGGGGCGCCGATGACCCGGATGAGGTCCGGCTTCATCGCCGCGAGCTCGGCCGCCTTGGCCTCGTAGCCGGGCATCGACGCCCGGAACTCGGCCTAGTTCCCCTGGGTAAATCCCATGCTCAGGTGAACGAGTCTGATGCTCGGCGGAAGCTTCGGGTCCAGTTCCTGGTCCCCGAGCACTCCGGTGCGGTTGGTGGGCCACACCGAGCCCACCAGGTACTGCCCGCGGGAAGGTTCAGCGTCGTTCGCCATGCTCTTTCGCCGTGACGTGGACGCCGCCGAAGGGTTCCGGGCGGTTGCCGTAGAGAAGCAGGCGTCCCGTGCCGACGTTGGTGATCTGGTAGTAGTCCTTGGCGGGAAAGAAGACCACCTCGCCCTGCTCGATGATGTGCTCGCCGCCGTTGATGTCCTTGACGCTGGCCTTGCCTTCGACCACCAGAAAGGTCTCCGGCTCCGCGTGGAAGTGCATGTCCGTGTGGTCGCCGGGCTTTAAGTGGAGCATCCAGGCGCAGGACTTCTCCGTTCCGAAGAGCCGCGTAAACCGCTGCCCTGTCTCTGCCTTCTCCATAAGACGCGCGAATTCCATGGTCAAACTCCCGTCCTTGAGGGTTTCATCCGGTACTCAAGGCATTAGCACAAACCACCGTGGGGAAACAGAAGCGGTCCGGGTCGCGGTTGCCTTGCCGCCCGGGGCCGTGATACGGGCGTTAGAGAAAATCCTTCGGGACAGAACAGGAGACAAACCATGCGCGGCGTGATGTTCAAAGGAAACCGAGAGTGCGAGATCCGGGAATTTCCGGATCCCCATGCGGGCCCGGGCCAGGCGGTGGTGAAGATCCGCGCCTCGGGCATGTGCGGCACCGACCTCCACCGGTATCGCGGCGACGTGGCCATCGATGCCATCACCGGGCACGAGCCCTGCGGCGTCATCGCGGAGTTGGGCGCCGGAGCTCCGGCGGGGCTGAAGGTGGGCGACCGGGTGGTGGTGCACCACTACGAGGGCTGCGGCATCTGTGAGATATGCTCCAAGGGGTTCGAGCAGGCCTGCCCCCACGGCCACGTGACCTTCGGCGGCGTGGACGCGCATGGCGCCAACGCGGATTACATCCTGGTGCCGTCGCGCCTCCTGGTCCATCTCCCCGACGAGCTGTCCTTCGAAGGCGGCGCGGCGATCTCCTGCGGTACCGGCACGGCCTGGAACGGCCTCAAGAAGATCAACGTGGCCGGCGGCGACGTGGTGGCGATCTTCGGACAGGGGCCGGTGGGGCTGAGCGGCACCATGTCCGCCAAGTACATGGGGGCCAAGGTCATCGCGGTGGACGTGGTGCCCGAGCGGCTGGAGCTGGCGCGCGGCTACGGCGCCGACCACGTCATCAACGCCTCCGACACCGACCCGGTGGAAGCCATCCGGGAACTGACCGGCGGGCTGGGGTCGACCGCGGCCCTGGAAACCTCCGGCAACCCCGAATGCCGCAGCCAGATCCTCAAGGCCATGCGCACCTTCGGCCGCTGCTGCTACGTGGGCATGGGCCCGCCGTCCACCATCAACTTCCGTGACGACGTCATCTTCAAGGTGGCCACCATCATCGGCTCCTGGACCTTCAACAAGTCCGAGCT
>JAPOQB010000334.1 GCA_026710965.1 Deltaproteobacteria bacterium
CACAGTGGGGTGCCGGTATGTAGATGGTGTCGGCATCGGGGTGGTCGCGGTAGAGAGCCTCGGCGAGGGCCTTCACGTCGTCCTGCGAGATGGTGGCGAGATCCGCCACGGTCTTCTGGGCGCCCCTGAACCCCAGCAGATTGAAGCCGTAGTGGGTCACGTACTCCGCGTGGAAACCCTCCGGGTCGACAAAAGGGTGAAGGAGCACCAGCTTCTCGGCGCCCACGGCCCGCAGCGCGTTGACCTGCGCGGTGATGCTGGAGGTGACGGGAACGCCGATCTCCTCCTCGGTTTTGCGCAGGGTCTCGTCGAGCCCGTCGTAGCCCAGGGACAGGTTCAGCGGGACGCCGCCGAAGACCATGATGTCGACTCCGGCCCTGCCCATTTCCCGGGCCGCCTCCAGGGTCATCTCGACGCTACGGGTGGTTTCCTGCTCGGTGAGCTTCTTGATGGCCAGGGTAGTGAGGACGAGCGTCACGCCCTCCGGGACCATCTTGTAGAATTCGTAGGGGAAGGTCTCGGTCAGGTAGGGCGGGGACGTGTAACCGATTCGGGCGCGATATCCGTACATGGTAGAGCCTCCTCTTGTCACGGGTGGGTGTCACACATCGCCGGGTGAATGTCCACCGTTTCTTGCCGCCCTGAAGGGTTCCTCGTCTGCCGTAGGTCGGATCGGCCGAAGGCGCAATCCGACCTCCACCTGCTCAAGTCAGGTTCCGGGTCCTGGGGTCCAGGAAGTCCCGCAGCCAGTCTCCCAACAGGTTGATGGAGAGCACCACCAGCACCAGCGCCACCCCCGGGAAGAACGAGAGCCACCATGCCGTGGTGATATGTGCCCGCCCGTCCGCGATCATCGCCCCCCAGGAAGGCGTCGGCGGCGGAATCCCGGCGCCTAGAAAGCTGAGCGATGCCTCCACGATGATGACCCAGCCCACCTGGAGGGTCGCCAGCACCACCAGCGGGTTGATGATGTTGGGGAAGATGTGGCGCTGGAGGATCCGGAACGAGGAACAGCCGGCCACCCGGGCCAGGGCCACGAACTCCCGTTCCTTCCAGGTCAGCACCTCGCCGCGCACGAGCCGGGCGAACCTCGCCCACATCACCAGGCCGAGCACCAGGATGAGGTTCCTGAAGCTCGGGCCGAACACCACCGCAAACAATAGCGCAATCAAGATGATGGGCAGCGACAGCATGGCGTCGGTGGTGCGCATGATGAGGGTATCGACCCAGCGCCCGAAGTAGCCCGAGATCAGCCCCAGGAGCGTTCCGATGATGCCGCCGACGGCCACCGCCGCCAGGCCCGCGGCGATGGATACCCGGGCGCCGTGGATGATGCGGCTGGTCATGTCGCGGCCCAGCCGGTCGGTGCCCAGGGGATGGGTCAGCTTGCCGCCTTCCTGCCAGAACGGCGGCAGCAGGCGTGCCCGAAGGGCGATCTTGTTGGGCGGGTAGGGGGCAACGACGTCGGCCAGGACCCCGAGGGTGCAGAAGGTGACGAGGATCACGAGGGGCAGCAGCAGCAACCTGCGCGCGCGGGCGCGCACGGAGCCGGGGAGCTCGCTGCCCGCGGCTACCGCCATGTCGGCGCCTGCCGTCGCGGTCAGTTCGGAGTCAGCCATAGCGAATCCGGGGGTCGATGTAGGCGTACAGGATGTCCACCACGAGATTGGCCGCGAGGATGATGGTGGACACCAGCAGCACCACGCCCTGGATCACCGGGTAGTCGCGCCACTGGACCGCCTCGAACGCCAACCGTCCGATGCCCGGCCAGGCGAACACGGTCTCCACCACCACGCTGCCGGCCATCAGGATGCCGAAGTAGAACCCGACGAAGGTCACCACCGGGATCAGCGCGTTCTTGAGGGCGTGCTTCCAGGTCACCACCGCTTCGGCCAGGCCCTTCATGCGCGCGAACTTGACGTACTCGCTGTCCAGCACGTCCAGCATGGAGCCGCGCAAGAGCCGCACCACCCCCGCAAGCATGAAGCCGAAAAGGCCCAGGGTCACGGCCGGCAGCACGTACGACTC
>JAPOQB010000268.1 GCA_026710965.1 Deltaproteobacteria bacterium
AGGGACTGGGCAACTCGCTGGGCGACTTCCTCGGCCCCGGAGATTCCGTCGTAAATCACGATGACAGACATGGTAGCCCTCCTTTCCGCTGGCAACCGCACGTCGAGCATGGTTCAGGTCACAGCCTGAGCATACTACAGGTTGGGGATTAGGCAATGGGGCGGCGCGAGAGGAAGGAGCGGGACAGGGAAGATCCACCACCGCTTGAGGTCCGTGTCGCCGTCCTGTTACACGGGTCGTGTCATGCGGTCATCGACGGTGAAACACCTGATCCCGGCGCTTGGGTTGCCAGGCTCGCTTGCGACCCTTTGCCTCCTGCTGCTCGTGGGCGCGGCGTACGGATATCGTCACTCCGGCGGCACGGGGTCCGTCAACGAGACCCGCATCGCCCAAGCTGCCGCCGTGACTCCCATCGGCCAGATTCAGGGGCGGGGCCACATCGCGCCCTTCCGCGGGCAGCAGGTCACGACCACAGGGATCGTGACGGCTGTCGACACCGATGGGTTCTACCTGCAAGATCCCGCGGGCGACGGCGACGCCGACACCTCGGACGGCATCTTTGTCTTTACCCGCAGGGTGCCCGCGGCAGCCGTGGGCGATGCGCTCCGGGTGCGCGGCGTGGTCACGGAGTACCAACCCGGCGGCGCCGCCACCAACAACCTGACGATAACCCAGATCACCCGCCCGAGGCTCACGCGCTTGTCCCGTCGCAACCGGCTTCCCGCCCCGGTGGTGCTGGGGGCGGGCGGGCGCGTGCCGCCCGATCGGGTCATCGACAACGACGGCTTTGCCCTGTTCGACCCCGGAGAAGACGGAATCGACTTCTACGAGACCCTGGAGGGCATGCGGGTCACGGTAAGAGGCGCCGTCGCCGTGAGCCCCACCAGCCGCTTCGGCGAGATTTTCGTGCGAGCCCGGGGCACGTCCCCTTCGGGTTTGAGCGGACGCGGCACCCTCGCCCTCCGCCCGGACGACTTCAACCCGGAGCGTATTCAGATCGACGACGACTTCGGACTCAGTCCGACGGCGACGCCGATTGTCAACGTGGGCGATTCACTGGGCGACGTCACCGGGGTGATGAGCTACGGGTTCGGCAACTACGAGATACGGTTCACCGAGGCGTTTTCACCCGGGCGGGGGCCGCTGAAAGCGGAAACCACCCGCCTGAACCCTGGTAACGGCTACCTGACCATCGCCTCCTTCAACGTGCTCAACCTCGATCCCAACGACAGGGACGGGGACACCGACGTGGCGAGCGGCCGTTTCGACGCGGTCGCCGCCATCATCGTCAGGAACCTGCACTCTCCCGACATCGTGGCGCTCCAGGAAGTGCAGGACAACGACGGATCGGCCAAGACCCGGGTCAAGGCCGCGGACGCGACGTTGCGGCTGTTGGTGGGCCGCATCGCCGCCCTGGGTTCGGTACGCTACCGCTTCATCGATCACCCGTTCATCGGCGACGATACCAGCGGCGGCCAGCCCGGCGGGAACATCCGCGTGGCGTTCCTTTACAATCCAGCCCGGGTGGAACTCGTTCCCGACTCGCTGGCCCCGGTCACCGACCCGGCGGATCAGCGCACCAACCCGAGAAACCCCTTCTTCAACAGCCGCCCGCCCCTGGCGGCCTCTTTCCAGTCCCTGGCTCCGGGCCACGCCCGCGTGACGGTGGTCAACAACCATTTCAACTCCAAGCGCGGCAGCGTTCCGTTGTTCGGGCGGGTGCAGCCGTTCACGGAACGGCAGGAGGATCCGTCGGTCAACGGCGGCGTGGAGCACCGCCGGAGGCAGGCGCGCGCCGTCCGCGACTTCGTTGCACGGAAGCTGGCGGCGCGAGCGGACACGCGTGTGGTCGTGGTCGGCGACTTCAACGAGTTCGCCTTCGTGTCCCCGTTGAAGATCCTCGAAGAACGTCTCCACAACCTCACCAAGGAGCTCCCGGCCAACGAGCGCTACAGCTACATCTTCGAGGGCAACGCGCAGTCCCTGGACTACATCCTGGTGAGCCCGTCCCTGAAGGCGTCGGCCGAGATGGACATCGTTCACGTCAACGCGGAGTTTGCCGAGACCGCGACGCGGGCCAGCGACCACGATCCAATCGTCGTGCGGCTGCGCTTGCCCTAAACGTGTCCTTCATCGTATTCCGGTTGCTGACCCAGGAACATGACATGACAGTACCCCGAATCGCCCTGATCCTCACCGGCGGCACCATCGACTCCGTCGGCGCCGACCGTCTGGACCTCGCCTGGTACATCGAGAACAACAAGCGGCTCGCCGACGGCGAGTTGGTGGGTTCGGTCCCCGAGTTGGGCGCCATCGCTCAGGTGGAGCAGGTGCCGTTCCGGCGGCTGCCGAGCCATGCGCTGGTGGACCGGGACTGGCTCGACCTGGTGGGGCTGCTACATGGGATCTTCGAACGCGACGGGGCCGATGGCGTGGTCATCACTCACGGCACCAACACTCTTGAAGAGACCGCCTACTTCCTGAATCTGGTCCTGAAGTCGGACCTGCCGGTGGTGCTGGTGGGGTCCATGAGGCCGGCGTCGGCCCTGGGCGCGGACGGCTACCTGAATCTGTACAATGCCGTGCGGGTGGCGGCGGATGCGGAGTCCCGGGGCCACGGGGTGCTGGCGGTGATGAACGACCGGATCTACGGCGCCCGGGACCTGACCAAGACGGCGACCTACCGGGTGGAGGCGTTCCAGGGACGCGACCTGGGCCCCTTGGGCTTTGCCGACGCCGACGGCCGGGTGCGGTACCATCACCGCGCGGTCAAGCCGCACACCACGGCCACCGAGTTCGACGCGAGCGGGCTGGAGTCGTTGCCGCGGGTGGATGTCGTCGTGTCCCACGCGGGCGCGGACGGCGCCATGATCGACGCCTGCGTAGCGGCGGGAGCCAGGGGCATCGTGTGCGCCGCCACCGGAGCGGGACGCCCCACGCCGGCTCAGGACGAGGCCTTTGAGCGCGCCCAGGAAAAGGGTGTGCTCCTGTGCATCGGCAGCCGGGTGGGCTCCGGCCGCGTGGCCCGCAGCCCGAAGCTGGCCGAGCGCGGCGTGGTCACCGCCGACAACCTCCAACCCTGGAAGGCACGGGTGCTGCTGGCGCTGGCCCTCGGCGTTACCGAGGACCCGGACGCCATTCAGCGGATGTTCGATACGTATTGAGAACCGGGGAGCTGTTCTTCCTGCCGGAGAAGGCGCCCTTCGACTTCGCTCGGCTACGCCTCGCTACGCTCAGGACGAACGGTTTGGAAGGTTGTTGAAAACTCCCTGCGACATGGGTCGGCGCCCTTCGACTTCGCTCCGCTACGCTCAGGGCGAACGGGGTGAGGGTCAGACGAATGCCCCACGCGCGATGCGTCAGCCCAGGACGATGTTGCTCTCTTCGTCTTCCCGTACCTCGATGGCGTTCTGGATCAGCGCGGCGTAGCGGTACACCGCGTGGGCGAACTTGCTGTAGGGGATGGTCAGGAACAGCCCGGCCACCACGCCCAGGTGGATCACCAGCAGCGTTCCCATGGCGGCGGTTTCCCGGAAG
>JAPOQB010000558.1 GCA_026710965.1 Deltaproteobacteria bacterium
AGGTCCACGACGACAACGCCTTTGCCATGGGCGGCGTCGCGGGACACGCCGGGGTGTTCTCGTCGGCGCCGGATGTTCATCGGTTCCTCCGTTTCCTGGGGCGTTGCCACGTGGATGCCGAGCCGGACTTCCTGCCCGGCGCCGTGGTGCGCGAATTTCTCGAGGCGGAACGGACCCTGCCGGGACAGACCCATGTGTTGGGCTGGGACACCCCTTCCCCGGAGGGGTCCTCCAGCGGGCGGCACTTCTCCGCCCGTACGGTCGGCCACCTCGGCTTCACCGGCACCTCCATCTGGTGGGATCTCGAGCGGGACGTCCACGTCGTGTTCCTGACCAACCGGGTGCATCCGTCGCGGGACAACGCGGCGATACGTGAGTACCGCCCGCTGGTGCACGACGCGGTCATGGAAGGGTTGTGTTCATGAGTCCGGACCTCCGCCCCGGAGCGCACGTTCATTTCACCGCGGTTTGCGGAGTCGGCACGGGCTCCCTGGCCGGCCTCCTGCGGCAGCGGGGTTACCGGGTCACCGGCTCGGACGAGAACGTCTACCCGCCCATGAGCACCTTCCTGGAGAGCGTCGGCATCGATATCCTGCCCGGTTTCAGCGAGGACCACCTCGGCGACGGCCCGGACCTGGTGGTCATCGGCAACGCGGTCTCCCGCGGCAACCCGGAGGCGGAGGCGGTGCTGCGCCGCGGAATTCCGTACGTGTCGCTGCCGCAGGCGCTCGGGCGGTTTCTCATCGACGGCAAACATTCGCTGGTGGTTGCCGGAACCCACGGCAAGACCACCACCACCTCCCTGATGTCGTGGGTGCTGGTGGCCGCCGGCATGGACCCGAGCTTTTTCATCGGCGGCATCCCGGTGAACTTCGGCAGCGGATTCCGCTCCGGCGAGGGCTCCTGGGTGGTCATGGAAGGGGACGAATACGACAGCGCCTTCTTCGACAAGGGGCCGAAGTTTCTCCACTACCAGCCGGAACGGGTCATCCTCACGAGCCTGGAGTTCGACCACGCGGACATCTACCGGGACCTGGCGCACGTGAAGGACGCCTTCGGGCGCCTGGTGAAGATCGTTGCGCCCGGCGGCGGCCTCCTGGTGTGCGACGAGGCCGCCCATGCCAAGGACCTCCTGGACGGGGCGTCGTGTCCGGTGCTGTCCTACGGCCTGGGCGACTCGGCCGACTGGCAGGCCCGCGACGTCCGCGCGGGGGAAGGCCGGATCGGCTTCACCCCGTGCTACCAGGGCGTCGCCGAAGGCCCGGTGGAAGTGCCGTTGATCGGCCGCCACAACACCAGGAACGCCTTGGCGGTCTACGCCACGGCGAGGGAGATCGGCTTGAGCCCGTCCGTGATCCGTTCGGCCATGGCCGGCTTCAGCGGAGTACGGCGGCGGCAGGAGATCGCCGGCGAGGCCGGGGGCGTCCTGGTCATCGACGACTTCGCGCACCATCCCACCGCGGTGGCGGACACCATCGCCGCGGTCCGGGACGCGTGGCCCGGCCGGCGGCTCTGGGCCGTCTTCGAGCCCCGCAGCCAGACCAGCCGGAGACGGGTGTTTCTCGAGGACTTCGCCCGCGCCCTGTCCCGGGCCGACCGGATCGTCCTGCCCGACCTCTACCATCCGGAGAAGATCCCCGAGGAGGAACGTCTCGTGCCCGCGGAGCTCGTGGATCTCATCAACCGGCACCGGGGGGACCGGGCCGCCTCCTTCCTCCCCGGGGTGGACGACATCGCCCGGGTGGTGGTCCGGGAGGCCGTGGCGCGGGACATCGTGCTGGTGATGTCCAACGGCAGCTTCGGCGATCTGCCGGAGAAGATCGTGGCCAGCCTCCGGCAACGGGAATCTTGACTTGGGCGGAACCGTCGACTAGACTCGGAACCGTGGACAGTCACGCGCATATGCTTCGCCTGACCGATGCGGCCGTCGCCCACGTCAAGAAGATCCGCGAACGCGAGAATTTCGCCGGCCGCGGGTTACGGGTGTCGGTGATGCCCGGGGGATGCTCCGGCTTTTCCTACAAGCTCGATTTCGATGACGGCCCCAAGCCGGAGGACGTCGTGCTCGAGTTGGAGGACCTGCAGGTCTACGTGGAGAATGCCATCCTGCAGCAACTCGAAGGGACGGTCATCGACTACGTGAGCGAACTCCAGGGCGCCAGCTTTCGCTTCTCCAATCCCAACGCCACCGGCACCTGCGGGTGCGGCACTTCTTTTTCCGCGTAACCCTACGCCGGGCGGAGAGCCGTCAGCCATCCCGCCGACACCGCCGGCACCACCGATACGACACGTCCCATGCTTCCCGTTGTCCGCCGTCAAACCAACTCCACGCCGAGGTCATTGTCTTGAAAGCCGTCCAGATCCACGAGTACGGCGGAGCCGACAAGCTCCGCTATGAAGAAGCCGAAGACCCGGTCCTGCGCTCGCCGCGGGACGTCATCGTGCGCCTGCGGGCGGCCTCCCTGAACCACATCGACCTGTGGAACCGCAAGGGCCTGACCGGGATGCAGGTGGAGTTCCCGCACATCCTCGGCGCCGACGGCGCCGGCGTGGTGGAGGAGGCGGGGAGCGAGGTGACCCACTTGCAGAAGGGCGACGCGGTCTGCCTGTATCCCCCGGTGGGATGCGGCGGCTGCGAGTTCTGCCGCACCAGCCGGGACTACATGTGCGTGCGCCTGCGCGTCCTCGGCGAGGGCATGAAGGGGTCGTACGCCGAGTACGTGGCGATTCCAGGCGCCAACTGCTTCCCTATCCCCGAGGGCTATGGCTTCGAGGAGGCGGCGGCGTTCCCGCTGGTCTTCATCACCGTCTGGCGCATGCTGGTGACCAACGCCAGGCTCGCGCCCGGGGAGAAGGTGCTCATCCTGGGCATCGGCGGCGGCGTGGCCATGGCCGCGCTGCAGATCGCCAAGGCCATGAATGCCTGGGTGGCCGTGACCTCGAGCAGCGACGAGAAGCTCGAAAGCGCGCAAGGCATGGGAGCCGACTACGGCCTGAACTATACCAAGTGCGACTTCACCCGCGAGATCCGCAACGTCACCGGCAAACGCGGGGTAGACGTGGTGGTGGACTGCGTGGGCGGCGAAAGCTGGGCCAAGAGTCTCGCGGCGCTGGTCAAGGGCGGGCGGCTGGTGACCTGCGGCGCCACCACCGGCGCCACGCCGCCGACCGACATCCGGCGGATCTTCTGGAACCATTTGAGCATCTTCGGGTCCACCCTCGGCAGTCGCGAAGAGTTCGAGCAGGTGCTACGGTTCGTCGAAGCATCCGGGGTCAAGCCCGTGATCGACAAGGCCTTCCCGCTGGCCGACGCGGCCGCGGCCCAGACGAGGCTCGAGACCGGGAAACAGTTCGGCAAGATCATTCTGCTGCCGGGCTGAAGCGTTGGCGGAGGGTTGCGCATCATCGGAGGCACGGCGCGGGGGAGGAGACTCAAGGCCCCCAAGGGGAGCGCCATCCGTCCGACGGCCGACCGGGTCAGGGAGGCCCTGTTCAACATCCTTCCCCGGGATTGGTCCGGCCGGCGGGTGCTGGACCTCTTCGCCGGCAGCGGCAGCCTGTCGCTGGAAGCCTTGAGCCGGGGGGCGGCCTCGGCGTTGCTGGTGGACGAGTCGGCGGAGGCGGCGGGTTTGATTCGCAGCAATCTCCAAACCCTGGGATTCATGGACCGGGCCCGGATATGGGCGCAACCCGTGGGCAAGGCCCTGGGCCGATTGGCGGACGAGGGTGCCGCGTATGATGTCGTTTTTCTCGATCCCCCGTACGATGACGGCTGGGTGGGGAAGGCAATGGCCGCGATCTCCCGGGGAGCAATGCTCGGGGCCGGCGGCATCGCCGTGGCCGAACACAGCGTGAGGGAAAGGGTGGAGGAACAGTACGGTGAAGTCGTGCGCCGCGATCGGCGGCAGTACGGCGACACGGTGCTCTCTTTCTTCGAGTCCCACAACTGAGAACAGGTCTTTCACATGGCGGAAACCAGCGTAGCGGTCTATCCCGGCTCCTTCGATCCCATCACCAACGGCCACATCGACCTGATCACGCGAACACTGCGCATCTTCGACCAGGTGATCATCGCCATCGCGTACAACCAGGAGAAGGGGGGCACCCTCTTCTCGGTGGAGGAACGCATGGCCACGGTGCGCAAGGTCTTCGAAGGGGAGGAGCGCGTGCGCGTGGACAGTTTCGAGGGGCTGCTGGTGGATTATGCCGAGGCGGTTGGCGCCAAGGTGGTCATCCGGGGGCTGCGGGCGGTATCGGACTTCGAATACGAGTTCCAGATGGCGACCATGAACCGCCGGCTCAAGCCCAATATCGAGACGTTCTTCATGATGACGAGCGAGTCGTCCTTCTATATCAGCTCACGGCTGGTCAAGGAGGTCGCCGGACTGGGCGGTGACGTGACCGCATTCGTTCCCGAGGTGGTCCTGGAACAGCTTTTGGAGAAGTTCCCCCGGCCGTAATGGGGAGTTGGTCCTGTTCCGGTTGACACTGCCAGACCGACGGGCTACAACCATCCTGCGGGGTGGAGCAGCCCGGTAGCTCGCAAGGCTCATAACCTTGAGGTCGCAGGTTCAAATCCTGCCCCCGCAACCAAATAAGCCCCCAAAAACATTGACGTTTTTGGGGGCTTATTGTTTCTGGGGAACAACCGAAAAGAAAATGTCAACACCATGTCAACACCGGGCAGGCATGTGACGTAGCCGCCTGTCTGGACGAACTGACGAAATGTTGACTTCAACACTTCCTCAGGGTGCGCCGCCAGGCTGACCGCTCGGAGGAGGCCCGGCTCAGTCCTGCTACGAAAGTCACAAGACCATGCGCGCGCAACGCTCGCAGCCGTAAGCGGATGGGAAGCGGTCCCGGTTCAGTCCGAGCGCAGCCGTGGGTGGGGTGATCCAGGGCATGGGCGAGGATGGCGGCCTCGAGCTTCTCGGAGACCCGGTTGGGATGTGGCCCCCGGGCGCCCGGCAGCCGGTCCATGAGACCTTCCGCCCCGTAGGTCTGGTAGTTGCGCCGGATCGCGTAGAACTGCTGGCGTGAGTATCCCATGATGCGGCACGCCCTGGACACGTTGCTCATCTCTTGGGCTAGCTCCAGCAAGCTCAGCTTCCGCCGGGTGGCCTTGTCTTTGATGGTAATGGCGTTCTCCTGAAAGGTTGATGGTCCGTAAACTTGAACCTAATCCTTCTAGGAGCGGTGTCGCCACTGCCAGCGCGCTCCTCACTTGCCTTCGGGCGCTGAAGGTGGGACTGTCAGGTGATTACCGTCTCAATACGAGCGGGGAGTTCAAGGCGAAGGTGGCTCTGGAGGCACTGCGCGGGGACAAGACGGTCCAGGAGATCGACCAGGGCCATGGCATGAACGGCAGGACGCGAGGAGAACAACATGTCTCGACGCAAGAAGCTTATCCTGACCCAGACTCCTTTTTCACACTTGGGGCTTTTGTTCGCTTTGATATTTGCTTTGACGCTTCCGGGCTGTGGGGGCAGTGGCGGCAGACCAGCCGTCACGCCACCGCAAGTTGAGCCCATCGAACTCAAGGACTACGTCAAATGGACCTCGCCCTGCCACGATGATCCTCACGCTGCCTGTACTCTACCCAGCATCCCTCCCCTTAACTTCGGTGCAAGCCGGAGGGGCGGCGAGATCTCAGCTTGGGTGGCGAGCGACGAGGCGGTATCCACGGCGCCCTTGTCCGCTACGCCATGGTACACCAACACTATCTGCCCCAATGGGGAATCGAGTTGCGTCTATGGGCCGTGGCTGGAGCGGTTGAACGAACTACAGGAGATCCTCGACCAGTTCCCTGACGGGGACCTCACCCTCGAAGCACAGCAAGCACGGCAAGCCGTTGAAGGTGAACTCGATCAGATTGAGTACGCAGCCCAGGGGCGCCTGCATCTGTACACCTTAAACCCTGTGTGGCTGGGTCGCATCGTGGGCCTCACACCCGCCGGCGAATCCGTGAGCGGCTCGGCGCATCTGCGGATGGACATCGAGACGCTGGAGGGGGATCTGACGTTCAGCAGCATGAGGCTCGGAGAGGCGCAGGTGCGGCCATGGGGCGACGGAGACCTTGCCTACGACATCCTGGTCTCAGGGAATGGTTTCGTTGCCACAGGAGGCGACGAGGGCGGAGTCAACGGCCAATTCTACGGCGCCCAGCATCAGTTGATGGGCGGCATCCTGGAGAGAACTGACTTGACCGCGGCCTTCGGTGGGACGCGATGAGGAAAAGAGAAAGACATTGATGATTGAGGTGGTCCTGGTGCATCAAGTCCAGGTTCTCCGCACTCTCGCCCTTGGGCCTGTGGTACACAGACGAGCGGCTCAGGGACAGCAGCCGGCATTGTCGGCTCAAGCTCAGCTCGGGATGGTCGCGCCGGATCATGGCCCGGCGCTTCTCCCGGCTCACCACTTGAGCCCTTTGGCCAAAAAATCCCGCTCCACCGTCAACTCCCCGATCTTCGCGTGCAGGTCCCGGATCGCCCCCTCGTGGTCTCCTCGTGCCCGCTCGGCCCCCTTGGAGAACACCTCCTTCATCCCCTCCACCGCTCGCTGCTTCCACCTGCTCACCTGGTTCGGGTGGACCTTGTGCCGCGCCGCGATCTCCTGCACCGTCTTGTCCCCGCGCAGTGCCTCCAGCGCCACCTGCGCCTTGAAGTCTCCGCTGAACCGTCGCCTCGTGTTCATCGCGTATCCCTCCTTCAGTCGGCGGAATACACCTTAGTAACCTGTCCAATTCTCCGGGACCACCTCACAAAGCCTTCGAAAGCATTGACGTTTTCGGGGGCTTTGTTTTATTTGGAGCTGGCCTTGAACGCCAATGTCAACGCAATCAACACATCCAAGGGACCGCGCAATGAGCATAATCCTGGGAATCGTGATGCTGGCCGGATCCGCGATGGCCGCGGAGATTCCGGCGGGTCCGGTGGTTCTGACGGTTGCCGGCAACATCGCCCGGGTCAACCGGCCCGCTTACGACGCGGACCGCGACATGTTCTTCAGGCATCACAAGCGGACGTTCGCCAACGCGTTCGTCTTCGACCGCACCATGCTGGAGAGCTTGGGCGTCAAGACGATCCACGTGAAGTGGGCCGGCCCGGAGGTGATATCGGGCCCCCGCCTGGTGGATGTTCTGGCTGCCGCGGGGTGCCGGGAGAAGACGGTGGATACGTTGGCGCTCGACGGGTTCCGTTTCAAGGCAGATACGGAAGCGCTGGAGTGGATCGTGGCAACGAGGGCCGACGGCCGGGCCCTGGGCATCGGGGATCGCGGTCCGCTCTGGCTGGTCACGGAAAAGGATGTCGGCCTGGGCCCCTGGGCCTTGTTCTTCATCGAGTGCGGATAGGAGGACCGCCGCCGGTTGACGACCACGCCTCCCGTCATCTACCTTCATGCCATGAAAGTACACGAACGCGTCCTCACCCCCGAAAGA
>JAPOQB010000449.1 GCA_026710965.1 Deltaproteobacteria bacterium
CGCCGGTCTCCAGGATGATCTCTCCCTGTTGCGGCGAGGCGATGACCTGTTCCTGCTTGAACAGGCCCTCCGCCTTGAGGGTTTCGATGCGCGCGGCGAGGTCGCTGGCGAAGGCGTGTGTCATGTGTCCGTGGCCCGGTCTATCCGGGCGGAGCGGCCCGGCCTTTGCGTCAGGGCGCGCTCCTCCCGGCCTCTTCCCAGACGTACAACGGCTCGATCTCGCCGGCTTCGATCTCGCGCATGCGTTCCTCGCTCAGGGGATAGTTGAACTGGGCGTTGCGAAACCGCACACGCGCGTCGCCGTGGCGCTTGACGTACCCCTTGATCCGCTCCAGGTCTTCCTCCGCCAACTCCAGGTCGTGGAACCGTTCCAACTGGTCGGCGCCGTGCCGCAACTCGTCGGCCAGCACGACCTTCATCGCTTCGGCCAGCCGCCGTTCGAACTCGCCGCCCTCGATCCGGCTGCAGGCGAAGAATGTGCCCGCGCCGCCGCCCTCCAGGACGCCTTCGTCTCCCACCAGTCTCGCCCAGGGCGCCGCCTCCGCCGCCAGCTCGTCCTCGATGGCCTTCTTCTCGCGGGACAACCGGATGCTGGCTTCGTTTTCCGGGAGCGTCGGGTCGGGATTGAAGATGTCATAGCGGCGCAGCTCGCCGATGAAGGGTTGCTCGCCCGTGAACCACGCCAGCACGTCGTGGCACATGACGTAGTGGTTGGTTTCCTCGTGGAGCTTCGCCAGGGTTTCCAGGTAGGTGTGCCGGTCCACCGTGACGCCCAGCCCGGCCAGTTGGTTGGCCAGCAGGCCGCCCAACTGGAACACCCGGGTCAGCTCCCGCCCGGTCTGCTGCATCAGGAACCGGACGTGGTCCTCCCTGGGCCGCGGCCGGCTGAAGTAGGTGGCGGCGACCTCCGCCTCGCCGGCCGCGCACTTGCCCAGCAGCACGCCGACTTCCCGCGCCGCCCTCTCGCCCATGCTCTCTCGTGAATCCGCCACCGTGGCGCCTCCCGTGAATCGCGGCGGGCGGTGGCCTCGGCGCGCGCGCCCGCCATGCGATGCCGCGGCCGGTTCCGTCCGTCCGTCAGAGGCCGTAGAACTGCTTCGGGTTGTCCGTCAGTATCTTCTCGATGACGCCGGCGGGGACGTCATCCCGCGCCCGCATCACGTCCACCATGCGCGGCTCGTGGGCGGGATCGGTATGACCGTAGTCCGAGCCGATGAGGAGGTTGTCCTCCCCGGTGTAGTTGAGCAGGTAGGGCAGGTCCTCGTCCGCCTCGCAGGCCACGTAGATGCGGTAGTCGCGGAACATCTCCACGTTGGTCTCGTGCCTCCAGCGGGGGCGCTGGATGGCGTTTCGGCCGCCGGCCACCGCGGCCCGGGATTCCCGCCGGAGCAGATGCAGCAGATAGGGGATCCAGCTCGCCTTGGCCTCGATGAAACCGAACCGCAGGCCGGGATATCGCGCAGGCAGGTGGTTGGCGACGATGTCCCGGAACGCGAACAGGGGCAGCACCACCTGGTTCGCGAACACCGAGCTGACCGCCAGGTCGAAGAGGTTGAGCAGGGTGCGGGAGCCGGACCCGGTGTGTATGCAGATGGGCAGGTCGAGTTTCTCGGCCTCCTCGTAGATGGGGTAGAAGTAGGGTTCCGCGATGCTGCGGTCACTCTCGAGGCCGCGCAGGGTGACCCCCACCGCGCCGTTGGCCTTGCCCTTCCGCATTTCTTCCAGCGAGGCTTCCATGGAGTGCAGCGGCGGCACCACCACCCACCGGAGCCGCCCTCCGGACTTGGACCACACGTCGCCCATCCAGTCGTTGTAGGCGCCGCACAGCGCGGTCTCCAGCTCCGGGTCGTCGGTGAGGTAGACCAGGAACAGGGTCGGGTAGATGACCTGGACGTCCACGCCCAGCTTGTCCATGTCCGCCAGCCGCGCCGGCACGTCGGTGATCTCCCGGCAGGCGGTGAGCACGTCCTTGCGCCGGACCTGGCCCTTGGAGCGCGAGGGCGTCACCAGCCGGAAGCCGCCCCTGCCGGCGGGTTTGGGAAAGAGGTTGCCGTCGATCAGCCACAGGACGTTGATGTCCGCGTACAGCGTATCGTCCGGCACCTCGGTCATAACGGGCCGGCGGGGATGCATGGAAGCCTCCATGAGCTCCCACATCCCCTCCGATTCGGAAATGTGCGTGTCCGCGTCGATGACTCCCGGCATGGGACCCCCGTTCGTTGCCCGTGCACGGCCGGCGCGGGCACTTGTCTGCGTGAGCGACCTGGTTACTTCTTGAGCGCCTTGCGGATGGCGTCGGCCTCGCGGTTCACCATCCCCTTGAGGTTGTCGTACGTCGCGCGCGAAGCGGCCGCGTCGCCCGGGTTGATGGCGGTGCCGCTGGACTTGGCCCAGTTCCGGTACTCCGGGTCGTCCATGGCCTTGACCACGATCTGTTCCAGCTTCCTGGCCCGGTCCCGCGGCACCCCTGGAGGAATGGCTACAAGCCGGACGATCTCGTTGATGTGGTCGATACCCGATTCCTTGGCCGTGGGCGTATCCGGGCACGCCCATGAGCGCTTGGAACCGAGATGGACGATGCAGCGAAGGTTTCCGTCGCGGGCCAAGGGCCCGACGGTGGAGTGTTCACTGGGATTGAGCCAGGTGACGAAATCGCCGCGCATCAGCCCGGGGACACTGTCGCCGGTGCCGCGGTAGCCGGTCACCAAGTCGAACTTGAGGCCCAGGGCCCGGGCCGCGAGGAAGCTGGGCAGCCAGCGTCCGGAGCCGATGCCCTCCGACCCCCAGGTCAGGCGGTCGGCTTTCTTGAGGTCGTCCAGGGTCTTGTGCGGCGATTTCCCGCTGACGAAGATGGTGTAGGGCTCGTTGCCCATGCGCGCGATGTACTCGAACTTCTCAAGGTCGTAGAGGGTCTTCCCGGCGCCGGCCTGGATCTGCGCCGTCACCAGGCCCAGCATGTCCAGCACGCCCACCGTGTAGCCGTCGGGCTTCGCCCGGTAGAGGCTTACGGCGCCACGCCGCCCGCCGGCGCCGGTCACGTTCTTCACGATAACGCTGGTGCCCTTGGGCAACTGCTTGTTGATGCTGCGCGCCAGGGCGCGGCTCATGGCGTCATAGCCGCCGCCGGGCGGGAACTGCACGATCCAGTTCAGATTCCTTTCGGGGAACTCGGCCTGGACCGGCGCCGCCATGGCGATTGCCGCCAACAGGGTCAAAAGGATCGTCGCTGTGCGTATGATCGATTGCATCATCAGTATCTCCCCGTGCTGCGAGTCGTTGTTTCGGAAGCCTCCATGTCACCGCGACCATGATCGCGCGCAGGGCCCTCAGGCTTCCGCCTTCACGTTCAACTCCATCACGCCGATCTTCTCGATCTCTCCCCGGAGCTTGTCGCCGTCCAGCAGCGTATGGACTCCGGCCGGCGTCCCGGTGGTGATGAGGTCGCCGGGCCTGAGGGTCACCACGTTCGACAGAAAGCGGATGTGGTCCCGCACGCCGCAGATCATGTCGCTGGTGTGGGAGGTCATCACCTGCTCGCCGTTGTGCCACGCCCTGAGGTAGAGGTCCTGCGGCTCGGGGATCTCGTCCCTGGTGACGATCCACGGCCCCTGCGGACTGAAAGTATCGAAGCCCTTGCGGATGTTGCGGGTGTTCTGCTTGCCCCGGCCCCAAGGGTCCCGCTGGCTGATGTCCCAGCAGATGGTGTAGCCGAACACGTAGTCCAGGGCCTCCTCCTCGGTGACCTTGCGGGCGGTCTTGCCGATGACCACGCACAGCTCGCACTCGAAATCCACGTCGTGCGAAATCTTGGGGATGATCACGGTGCCCCCCGGGCCGATGATGGACGACACCGGCTTCAGGAAGTCCTGGGACATGTGGTCGTCCTTGTCCGGCAGCTCCTGGTGGCCGCCGCCCATGCGCGTCTCCATCTCCTTCCGGTGGTCCATGTAGTTGGCGGCAGCGGCCCACAGCGAGGTGGGGTTGTCCACGGGCGCCCGGAGCGTCACCTGCGCCAG
>JAPOQB010000643.1 GCA_026710965.1 Deltaproteobacteria bacterium
GCGATCTCGGCCTGGAGCCAGGGCAGCGTGCTGGCCATGGTGTTGTTGATGTTCATGCGGTCGATGGCGTCGTCCTTGGACTGGCAGAAGGCCTTGTAGAGGCTTCGGGCCACCCACGGATCGGCCTCGTACACGTCGTTGCGGATGCACACGGTGTGCATGATGGGGAAGAGCTGGGTGCGCCGGTAGTAGTCGATCTCCACGGACTTGAAGTCGGGAAAAAGGCGGCGGATGTGCGGCGCGCCGGCGGCGAAGCAGGACGGGATGCGGGCGGTCACCAGCGCGTCGATCTCGCCCTTGTCCAGCATGTCGTTCAGGGTCCGGTCCTGGGGGATGGGCTGCACCTTGATCTCCGGCGGCAGCCTGAGCTCGATGCGTTCCTTCCGTCCGGGGACCTCCTGGCCGCCGGTGAACCACTCGGCGTCACTGGCCTTGACGCCGTGGTCGTCGCTCAGGAAGCCGCGGATCCACACCGCCGCGGTGATGGAGTATTCGGGCACGCCGATGCGCTTGCCGGCCAGGTCCTCCGGTTTGTCCAGGCCCCGGGCGGTGTTGATGAACACGCAGGAGTGGCGGAAGTAGCGCGACGGAAAGACCGGAACGGCCGTGAACGGGCTCTCGCCCCGGGAGATCATGGTGATGTAGTTGGACAGCGACATCTCGGAGGCGTCGAACTCCTGGTGGTTGCCCATGCGCCAGAAGATCTCCTCGGCCTGCATCGGGAGGTAGTTGAGGGCGATCCCGTCCGGGTCCAACGAACCGTCCTGCAGCGTCTTGGTGCGGTCGTAGTCGCCGCACGCCAGTGTCAGATGTAATTTCGCCATGGCGTAATCTAGTGTCCTTTCCGGCTAGTTCGCACGGTAATCTGCTGGTCTTTTTCGCCGTCGGCTGCGTTGCTCTTCCTCGCGTGGTGCCCGCCACTGCTCGTCATCGCGCCTTGCCGACGACGAAAAATCCTGCGCATCTTACCATGCGAACTAGCCGGAAAGGACACTAGACCTCCACTTTGTGAATCACTAGGCCCGTGACGAGCTTGGGAAAGAAGTACGTGGACTTCTGGGGCATCTTGTCGCCCTTGAGGGAGACGTCGATCATTTCGCCGGCGCTGGGCGGGTTCAGGATGAACGCCGCCTGGCAACCACCGGCCTCCACCTCGGCCAGGGCCTCCTCCGCGTCGTGGGTGTACGCCACCGCGTCGGTATTCACCGCGTTCCGGGTGGACACCCCCAGGATGTGCTCCATCACCAGCACGTGCAGCGTGGTGACGTCCAGGCCGCGCAGCTCGGCGCTCATCTCGGGAGCCAGCCGCTGCATCGTCTCCGGGTCCCTGAGCCTCAACGCCAGGTAGCGCGAATCGTCCTTGAAAGACGCGCCCAGGAGCCGCCGGCCGCCATCGGGGTGTTCCAGGGCCTCAAGGAACTGCCGCCGTCCGCCGGGATTTCGGGGAAAGGCCCGCACGTGAAAGTGGTTTTGCAGCTTCTCGTCGAGCTCCCGGACCGGCGTCTCCGGCAGTTCCCGGACCAGCCGGTGCGTGGGCAATATCACCACGCCCTCTTCCTTGAGGTTGGCGAAATACATCATCACGCGGTTGAATCCCTCGCCGCCGGTGGCGCCGGACCGCTCCGCCAGACGCCGCTGGCGGTAGCCGCAGGCGGCCTCGTAGCGATGGTGTCCGTCGGCGATGAAGACCTCCTGGCGGCTCAGGGCATCCTGCACCATGCCGATGAGGCCGGGGTCCGTGACCGCCCAGAGCCGGGAAGTGCCGAACTCCCCCAGGGCCGCCTCGACCTTGGGTTCCCGGGATCTCACATGCTCGCGCAGGGCGTCGGTCAGGGTGGGCTTGTCGTCCGTGTACAAGGCCAGGATGGAGCTGAACTGGGCGTTGCAGGCCAGCATCAGCTTGAGGCGGTCCTCCTTGGGCTCGGCCAGGGTGGCCTCGTGCCCATGGATCCCGCCGCCGAAGTCCTCCAGGGCGGTCAACGCGATGAAGCCGCGCCGCTCCCGGGGGATCCCGTCCCGCAGGCGGTATTCCTGGCTCAGGTAATAGATGGCCGGCGCGTCCTCCGGCACCAGGGTGCCGTCCTGCTGCCATTCCCTGAACCGTTGCGGCACGGTCTCGTAGGGATCGGCGTCGCGGCAGAAGTCGATCCGCACGACGTTGTGCGGCGAGCGGTCGTACAGCTCCGCCTGGTGCCCGGGAGAGATGACGTCGTAGGGGGGCGCCACGACTCTGGAGAAATCGTCGATCTTGCCGCGATTGTAGGTCAGTCCCCGGAAGGGAAAGATGTTGGCCATGCGCTTGCTTCTCCGGTCACTCAGGGCTTGAGGCTGTCCTGCAGCGTTTGGTCCTTGGACTCCACCCCGGCGGCCAGCTCTTCCTTGAAACGGGTGAGCTTGTCCGCCAGCTCCGGGTCTTGGCGCGCGATGATCTGGGCCGCGAAGATGCCCGCGTTTGCGGCGCCGCCCTTGCCGATGGCCATGGTCGCCACGGGCACGCCGGCCGGCATCTGCACCGTCGCCAGGAGCGCATCCATGCCGTTCAGCGCAGATGCGCTCAGCGGCACGCCGATGACCGGCAGGGTAGTGACCGCCGCCACCACCCCCGCCAGGTGCGCGGCCGCGCCGGCGCCGACGATGAACGCTTCGATGCCCCGGTCCGCCGCCCCCTTGGCGTAGGCGTGGGTCCGCTCCGGCGAACGGTGCGCGGAGGATATGTGCATCTCGTACGGGATGCCGAAGGATTCCAGCCGCGTGGCGGCCTCCTTCATCACCTCCACATCGGAATCGCTTCCCATCAGAATCGCAACCTTCGGAGTCTGCTCCGCCACAGTGTGTCCCTCCTTCGTTCCTTGTTTCCGCAGTTTCTGTTTCCGCCGGGCCACCCCTCCCGGAGGGAGGGGACTGGTTCAGGTCATCCGCGTTCCATCGCGCGACGGGCGATGTCTTGACGGTAGTGCATGCCCTCCCACGAGATTCTGCTCACGCCGTCGTAAGCCTCGCGGGTTGCTTCTTCGATGGTGTCGCCCAACGCGGTCACCCCCAGCACCCGGCCCCCGCCCGTGAGCCAGCGGCCTCCCTGGCGTTTCGTTCCGGCGTGAAACGCGTATCCGTCGCTCCAGGAATCGAGCGCGTCGAGTCCGGATATTTCCATACCGGTTTGAACCTCTCCCGGATAGCCCGCGGAGGCCAGCACGACGCAGACCGCCGTCTGGTGCGACCACTCGGCCGTCATTCCCCGGAGCCGGCCCTCGGCGGTGGCCATGAGCAGCGACGGGAGATCGGACTTGAGGCGCATCATGATCGGCTGGCATTCGGGGTCGCCGAAGCGGCAGTTGAACTCCAGCACCCTGGGGCCGTCCTCGGTGATCATGAGCCCGACGTAGAGCACCCCACGATACCTCAGGCCGCGGCGCCTGAGCCCCGCCGCCAGCGGCTTGAGCACCTGCTCCACCACGGCCTCGTGCACTGCCGCGTCCACCACCGGCGCCGGGGAGTAGGCGCCCATGCCGCCGGTGTTGGGACCCTTGTCGCCGTCGAAGATGCGCTTGTGGTCCTGGGAAGACGCCAGCGGCAGAAAGTCTTCGCCGTCCATCAGCGCCATGAACGAGGCTTCCTCGCCGATGAGCAATTCCTCGATGACCACCCGGTCGCCGGCGGCGCCGAAGACCTTGCGCCCCATGACGGCGTCGAGGGCGGCTTCGGCTTCGGCCTTCCCGGAGCAGAGGATCACGCCCTTGCCCGCGGCCAGGCCGTCCGCCTTGACCACGCAGGGCTGGTCCCGGCCCACGTACCGGCGTGCCTCTTCGAGGTCCGAGAACACCTCACAGGCGGCGGTGGGGATGCCGTTCTCCAGCATCAGCTCCTTGGCGAAGGCCTTGCTGCCCTCGAGTCGGGCCGCCTCGCGGTTAGGCCCGAACACCTTGAGGCCACGGCTGTCGAACAGGTCGGCGATCCCATGCACCAGCGGCTGCTCCGGTCCCACCACGGTAAGGTCGACGGCCTCCCGGGCGGCAAAGTCCGCCAGCTTCTCGATCTCGCCGGCGGCGATGTCCACGGGCTCGGCCTGCTGGCGGATGCCGGCGCTGCCGGGCGCGCAGTAGAGCTTGTCTACCCGGGGACTCTGGCGCAGCTTCCAGGCCAGCGCATGTTCGCGGCCGCCGCTGCCGATGACTAGAATCTTCATGGTTCCGGCGGGCCTTTTGGCGCCCTTCGACTTCGCTCCGCGAAGCCTGTCCTGAGCATTGTCGAAGGGCTCAGGACGAACGGTTGAAAGTTGTTCATGGGTTCCAGCAAACTCGAACGACGCCAACCTGACGGAGCCGCTAGTGCCTGAAGTGCCGTATCCCGGTGAACACCATGGCGATGCCGTGCTCGTTGGCGGCGGCGATGACCTCTTCGTCGCGGATGGAGCCGCCCGGCTGGATCACCGCGTGCGCGCCCGCGGCGGCCGCCGCGTCCACGCCGTCCCGGAAGGGATAGAAGGCATCGGACGCCACCACGGATCCGGCGAGGTCCAGGCCATGAGTGCTTGCCCGGGTAACCGCCAGGTTGGCGGAATCCACCCGGCTCATCTGGCCGGCGCCGACTCCCAGCAACTGTTCGCTCGACGTGAACACGATAGCGTTGGATTTCACGTGGTGGCACACGCGCCAGGCAAATCCCAGGGCCTTGAACTCGTCGTCGGTGGGCTGCCGCTCGGTCACCACCTTGCATTCCCTGACGTCGATGGGCTTGTGGTCCCAGTCCTGCACCAGCAGGCCACCGTGCACGCGCCGCAGATCGTGGGTCCTGTCCGTTTCCGGGGTCATGTCGATCTCCAGCAGCCGGATGTTGAGTAGCCGCTTGGCGGAGGACAGGATCTCCCGGGCCTCCGGCGTAAAGGCGGGCGCGATGACGATCTCCAGAAAGATCTGCTTCAATTCGTTGGCCGTCTCCGCGTCCACCGGGCGGTTCAGCGCGATGACGCCGCCGAAGATGGACACCGGGTCCCCGGCCTTGGCTTTGCGGAAAGCGTCCGCCAGCGAGACGTCGGAGGTAGCAAGACCGCACGGGTTGGTGTGCTTGATGGCCACGGCCGCGGTCTCGGAAAAGTCCAGCACGGTGCCGAGGGCGGCGTCCGCGTCCAGGATGTTGTTGAACGACAGCTGCTTGCCCTGGATCTGGGTGGCCCTGGCCACCGACGGGCCGGCCGAATCCGCGTGGGTGTAAAAGGCCGCGCCCTGGTGAGGATTTTCACCGTAGCGGAGGTCCTGCAGCTTGGAGAGCTGCAGGTTGAGCTTCTCGCCCCAGACGCCGGCTTTCCGGTCCCCGTCTAGACGGCTCAGGTAGTTGGAAATGGCGCCGTCGTACCGGGCCGTGTGGTGGAAGGCCCGGCAGGCGAGCCGGAAGCGGGTTTCCCCGGAAAGCTCGCCGCCGCCGGCCGCAAGCTCCTCGGCCACCGTCGCGTAGTCCGACGGCTCCACCACCACCGCCACGTGCGGGTGGTTCTTGGCCGCGGAGCGGATCATGGCGGGGCCGCCTATGTCGATCTGCTCGATGATCTCGTCGAACGGCGCCTGCCGCGCCACCGTGGCCTCGAACGGGTAGAGGTTCACCACCACCATGTCGATGGCGTCGATGCCCAGCTCTTCCATTTGCGCGCGGTGCTCGGGCTTGTCCCGCAACGCCAGGATGCCGCCGTGGATCTTGGGGTGGAGGGTCTTGACCCGGCCGTCCATGATCTCCGGGAACCCGGTGACGTCCGCCACCTCGGTCACGTCGATGCGGTTCTCCCGCAGCAATGCGGCCGTCCCTCCCGTGGACAGGATCTCGATGCCCAGTCCCGCCAGCCCGGCGGCGAAATCGACGATGCCGTCCTTGTCGGATACGCTAACCAATGCTTTCTTTATCTTGCCCACGGGTGCAGGGTTCCTCCTTCTTTCCAACGGTTCAAGCCTCACTGCTCCAGCGATGTGAGGCGTTAGAGAACTTCTTTCCCTTGGCCGTCCATGGGTACAGGCGGCGATCCGTCGGATCGTGGCAGGATAACAAATCAAACACGGACTTCCCAAACCAACCGTTCGACTCCGGCGAAGTCATCGGAGACGCCGTTACGATTAGGACATGGATCCATGGAGGCAAGCCGCTTTGGTTTTTTTTCGACCGACGTGATACGCCTTGCCCTCTGGTGTCCTGCCACCAGATTCCCTGAACGCTCGCAGACCCCTCCGCGCAAGGGGGCGCGGCCTGACGCGATGCCGATCGAGGAGACACGGACGATGGAACCCGAGATTGTGGGTGAACAGCGCCGGCGGAGTGTCTTTTTTGTCGTCGCCGGGGTTGCGGCCGCCATCATTGGGGGCTTCGCCATATCCTACTACGTCGAAGCCAACATGCTGGCGATGTGGACCGACATCGGCATGATATTGGGTCTCGCCGCGGGTTGCATCGCGCTTCGGTTCGGCGTCGACGAGTTGAAGGTCTATCGCCCCGTCGTCTTGGGAGTGCTCATCGGGCTTTGCTACCTCGCTACCATACGTACCAGTCTCCTCTACTACCACCTTGCGCTGCCGCTGCTGCTTTTCTTCTTTTTCGGGTCGCGCGAGGGTCTGGTCTGGGCCGGGGGCTTTTTCCTCGCCACGGCCGTAGTGCTGGTGGCGCCGGAACCGGTCGTCAGCCCTATCCTCGAGACGGAAAGCAAGGTGAGGTTTCTCACCTGCTTTCTCTTCGTGGTGCTCATCGGATGGAGCTACGAAAGGTCTCGGGAACTGTTCCACGACCTCCTGACCAGCAGGAACGAGCAACTCCAGCGCGAAACGGAACGGCTGAACCAGTCCCTGACCCAGGTCAGGGAAGCAGAGGGCCGGTTGCAACAAACGGCCGCCGAGATGCAAGGCAGGACCCAGCTCCTGGAAGCCGTCGTCAACAGCATAGGCGACGGCGTGATCGTGGTTGACGAAAAGGGGAAAAACACGATCTTCAACCCCAGCGCCGAGCGAATCCTTGGCGACCGTGCATTCGAGGTCTCCGCGGAGATGTGGACGGACCACTACGACATATTCTATCCCGATGGAGAAACACGCGTACCCAAGGAAAACCTTCCGCTCGTGCGCGCCATATCCCGCGGCGAATCAACCGATGATCAGGACCTGTTCGTGCGCAGCACGCATAGACCGGACGGCGTGTACCTCCGAACGAGCGCGCGGTCGCTGTGGAACAATGCAGGCAGTGTCCGAGGGGGCGTGGTCACCTTCCGCGACGTTACCGAGCAGGTGATGGCCCAAGATGCCTTGATGCAGGCGTTCGCGCAAGGGCGCCTGGAAATAGTCGACACCATCCTCCACAACATCGGCAACGCCATCAACAGCGTCACCACGGGTATCGAGACCGTTCACCGGAATCTGGCGGACGATCCGTCGCTGCGCCGCCTCCGGGCACTGGCCGATGCCGTGGAAGCCCATCGAGACGATTGGATCGGCTACATCAAGAACGACTCGCAAGGCCAGAAGGTGATGCCCTTCATCATTGCGCTCGCCCAAGATTTCGCCAGTCGGAATGAAGAGTTGGCAAAGACAGCCGGGCGCGTCAAGGACAGGGCGAACCACATCGTGGACATCATTCGCACCCAGGGCATAACCGGCAGTTCGAAGGCAGACCGGGTGGATGTGAACCTCCGGACCGCGTTCGCGGCCGCTGTTGGCGTATTGGAGGATTCGCTCAGGAAAAGGAGCGTCAGGATCGATATCGACTGTGAATGCGCGCCGAAAGAGATCCGGATTCAGAAGAGCCGATTTCATCAGATGATCGTCAACCTGACCAAGAATGCGATGGAAGCCATCGATGATCTGACAGCATCGGGGGGACTCACAGAGACCCCATGCATTCGGCTCCGGGCCTACGTCGAGGGAGATTTTCTCAAACTCGAAGTGAGCGACAACGGCATCGGCATTGCCGGGACAAACCCCAGGATGCTCTTTGCCGCGGGTTATACTACCAAAAAATCCGGCAGCGGGCTCGGTCTCCATTCGAGCGCCAACTTCATTATCGGGATGGGCGGACAGATTCGCCCGCTGAGCGAAGGCACCGGCAAGGGTACGACCATGCTTGTCACGCTGCCGTTTGCCTCGGTATCCGTTTCCACACCACCGGGGTCGGCAGTGACGTCGAGGCCGTTCTCGGCTACACGGACAGACATCTAGTGTGGTGTCTGGTTAATTCGCATCATAACCTGCGGGTCTTTTTCGCTCCGCGCATCCTGAGCGTAGCGAAGCGAAGTCGAAGGGCGGCTGCGTTGCTCTTCCTCGCGTGGTGCCCGCCACTGCTCGTCATCGCGCCTTGCCGACGACGAAAAATCCTCCGCATATTATGACGCGAATTAACCAGACACCACACTAGTCCCGCGAATTCCTCCAACGGTACGAAACGATAGAGACCTTTGCCATTCAATGGCCGCCGACGCCGTCCGGTTTCTGGTTGGCCTCGATGTAGTGACGCGGAACGCCCTTGCCGATGGACGTGAGGATCTCGTACGAGATCGTGTCCGCCCAGCCAGCCATCTCTTCGGCTGAAATGGTCTCCCCGTCCTGTGTCCCCAGCAGCACCACTTCGTCTCCCGGCTGAACACCGTCTATGGCGGTAACGTCCGCCATCGTCAAATCCATGGTGACACGGCCGACGACGGGCGCTCGACGGCCTCGGATCAGCACCGCGGCCTTGTTGGACAGGGAACGCTTGTAGCCGTCCGCGTAGCCCACGGGCACGGTGGCGATGACGCTTTCGCGGCCGGTTACGAAGGTGCCCCCGTAGCTGATGGGGGAATGCTTCGGGAGCGTCTTGAGCTGCAGCACGCGGGTCTTCCAGGTGAGCACCGGAGCCAGCGGGACGAGTTCGGCCAAGGGCGGATGCGAGAAGATGCCGTAGAGCATTCCGCCCGGCCGGACCATGTCGAAACGGGCCTCGGGCAGCGCCATGGTGGCGGCGCTGTTGGCCATGTGCACCAGCGGCGTATCGTGCCCCGCCGCGCGAATGCGCTTCAGCGTGCGGCGGAACGCCCGCAGTTGTCCGCGGCACGACTGCGACTCCGGCTCCTCGGCCCTGGCGAAGTGGGACATGACTCCTTGCAGCCTGACGGCCTTGAGCCCGTCCAACTCGGGCAGCCATTCCTCGATGGCGTCCGGCAAGAGGCCCAGCCGGCCCATGCCGGTGTCCAGCTTGAGGTGGCAGGGAATCTCGGCGCCGTGCTCCGCGCCGAAGGCGTCAAGGTGTCTCAGGAGGTCGAGATTCGGAACGACAGGGTCCAGGGAATACCTCACCAGGGCGGCCGCATCGTCGGAGTAAAGGCTGCCGAGCACGAGGATCGCGGCATCGATGCCGGCCTCCCGAAGCCGCGCGCCTTCCGCCACCGTGGCGACGCCCAGGCGGCTGACCCCTTCGGCGCACAAGGCGCGCGCGGTCTCGATGTCGCCGTGGCCGTAGGCGTCGGCCTTCACCACCGCGAGGACTTCCACACCGGGGCCCACGAGCCGGCGCACCGTGCGCAGGTTGGCGCGCAAGGCCGACAGGTCGACTACACAGCAGGTCCCCTCGGTTTGGTCGGTGGAAGACACTCGGCGTGTCAGGAAACCTTGGCGCCCGGAGCGATCCGTTGCTCCGGCGCCAGGATGACGAGTTGGTCGTCGGCGGATGCGGCCAGGATCATTCCCTGGCTCTCGATGCCTCTGAGCCTGGCCGGCTTCAGGTTCGCCACCACCACGAGTTGCCGGCCCGTGAGCTCCTCCGGGCTGTAGTGGCCGCGAATGCCGGCCACGAGCTGGCGCTCCTCCGAACCCAAGTCCACCTTGAGCACCATGAGCCGGTCGGCATTGGGGTGCGGCTCGGCGCTGATGACCGTGCCGACGCGCAGGTCCAGGGCCTGGAAATCGTCGATGGTGATCATGTCGTCCATGGGTTGGTGAAGGCGGTCAACTTACGGCAGGATAGCAAAACACCGGGCGGCGGGCCAGTTCCCGCCCGCGGAGACCGCGGACGGCGTTCCCGGCGCCTCCAGCCCTTGAATTGCGGGCGGGCTTCGGCTACTAATCAGAACCATTACTAATAAGGAGGCACCTATGGCTAGCATCAATGGCACCAAGAGCCACGAGAACCTGAAGAACGCCTTTGCGGGCGAGTCTCAGGCAAATCGCCGCTATCTCTACTTCGCGCGGCAGGCGGACATCGAGGGCTACCCCGACATGGGCGGACTCTTCCGCGACACGTCGGAAGCGGAGACGGGCCACGCGTTCGGTCACCTGGACTTTCTCAAGGAAGTCGGCGACCCTTGTACCGGCGTTCCCATCGGCAGCACCGAGAAGAACCTGAAGTCCGCGGTGGAGGGCGAGACCTTCGAGTACACCGAGATGTACCCCGGCTTCGCCAAGACCGCCCGGGACGAGAACCTGGAGGAGCTGGCCGAGTGGTTCGAGACTCTGGCCAAGGCCGAAAAGTCCCATGCCGGGCGTTTCAACAAGGGGCTGCAGGCGGTGGCGGGGAAGGACCCCGCGGACGCCGGCTGATTCGTCCGTCGATCCACCCGGAACCTTGCCGACCCGGAGCCGTGACACAGCCGTCGCGGAGCCGGGGCGGCAAGCCCGGGTCCCCTTCGCCAACATGGAAAAGATCAACCTGAATGACATCGTCGGCTCCAACGCCTACGAGCAGAAGCGCGCCGACTTCCGCCGCGAGATCATCGATCTCAAGAAGCACCGGCGGGTGTCGGTGGGGGACAAGGTTTCCCTGGTGTTCGAGAACCGGGCCACGGTGATCTTCCAGATACAGGAGATGCTGCGGGCGGAGAGCATCCGCGATCTGGACAAGATCCGGGAAGAGATCGACGTCTACAACGAGCTGATCCCCGATGCCGGAGAGCTCAGGGCGACCCTCTTCCTCGAGATCGAGGACCAGACCGACCTGCGCGGGGAACTCCTCAAGTTTCTCGGCATCGACGAAAGGGTGTTCCTGAGGATCGGCGGTGAGCACATGGTGCGCGCCCGGTTCGAGGAGGGCCGCAGCAAGGAAGACAAGATCAGCGCGGTGCAGTACATCACCTTCGGCCTCACCCCGGACGAAGCCGAAGCGCTACGCGAGCGGGATGCCAGCCTCGTGGTCGACCACGAGAACTACCACGCCGAGGTCCTGTTGACCCCGGCCACCAAGGCGGAGCTGCTCAGCGATCTGGGGTAGCCCCCGCGGGCCGTTGGCGGGGATCGTCCATGTCCACGAGACGGACACGACAGCTTGAAGTCATCTGGGACGTCCTGCAGGACGAGAGGTCCCATCCCACCGCGGACCGGATCTACGAACGGGTCCGAAGGGAAGTTCCGCACATCAGCCTTGGTACGGTCTACCGAAACCTTCAGAAACTGGCCGCCGACGGCAAGGTGCAGATCCTCAACATCGGACGGACGCAGCACTTCGATCCGATCTTGAATAA
>JAPOQB010000329.1 GCA_026710965.1 Deltaproteobacteria bacterium
CGCCGGCCAGCGCCTCGCGCATGGCGTCGTTCAGCATGCGGCTCCAGCCGGCCGCCTGCTCCACCGGCAGCATGTAGCCCACGATGTCCATCCATGCCGACAGGATCTGCCGGTCCACGCAAGTCTCCCGCACCGTGTCCTTGCGCTTCGGCAGGTCGGTGGCGGGCGCCAGGATGGGCCGGGCCAAGGGCCTTCCCCCGAGCCGCAGGCGCGGCCCCGCGGGCGTCTCCTCCCCCACCTCCACCCCGAACGCCGGGCCGTCCTTGCGCAGCCGTTCGAGCACGGCCGGCGGTACATAGTGCGCGTGACAGTCGATTTTCATGGTGCTGCCTCGATGATGCCTTGCGAAGTTACGGTTGCGCTCAGTCCTTCAGGAAGCTCACCGGCATGGGCATGCTGAGAATGTTCATGCCCTCGGTCTGCTCCACGTGGCGGATGAAGCGGTACTTGTTCTCCACCTCGTCCATGGGATACGGCGGCACCTCGGAGCGGGAGGTCTCCACCTTGAGTCCGATGAACGCCGCATCGCGGCCTTGCAGGGCTTCGGAAAAGCGGCTCCCCAACTCGTCGGGGCTGGCCGCCCAGGACGCGGTGCGGATACCCGCCCCTCGGGCCATGGCCACGAGATCCGTGGCGCCGCCGGTAGCGGTGCCGATCTCCCCGGAAGCCTCGTAGACCTCGTTGTCCAGCACCACGTGGGTCAGGTTGGACGGGTTCTTTCTCGCGATGGTGGGCAGGCTGGAGAGGTTCATCAACAAGGAGCCGTCGCCGTCGATGGCGATCACCTGCCGGTGCGGCAGCCCCAGCGCCATGCCCAAGGCGATGGAGGAGACCAGCCCCATGGTCCGCACGCGGAAGTTACCGTCGCCCGGCCGGCACGCGTACCATTCGACGGTGTTGCCGCCGGCCCCGGTCACCACCAGGGCGTCCCCCGCCAACTCCGCCATGACCTTGAAACATTCGATGCGCTTCATCAACCTATCCGCCATCGCCCGCGTCCGCCGTGACGGTCATTCGCCGGGCCGCCGCCGGCCCAGCACGTCCTTGGTGAGCAGCACGGCCACCGGCCGCTTGTAGTCCTGGGTGAGCACGTGAGTCCGCTTGATCAGGGTCTTGGCCTCGGCCGGGTCCCGCAGAATGAAGTGGCGGATGCCGAGAGCGCTCAGCACCGGCACCGTCATGGCGCCGTTGGTGCTGAACGAGCGGTCACCCACGTCTCCCGCGTAGTAGACCAGCAGCAAAAGCGGCACGCTGTATTGCAGCAGCGTGGACACGATGCCGTTGACGCTGTTGAAGAGCCCGCCGTTCTGCATGATCAGCGCGCATTTCTTGCCCACCAGATAGCCGCCGGTGCAGACGCCGATGCCTTCCTCTTCCCGCCCGAGAGGCACGTGGACGATGTCCGGATCCGCCGCCACCCGCTCCAGCAGCGCGTGCAGATTGATGTCGGGCAGGGTGGCGACAAGATCGACTCCCGCCTCCTTGAGCCCTTCGAGTATCAATGCGGGTCCGGGATGGTCCGCCACGCGGTGCACCTCCGTTCGACTCCGGAACACGTTACGATTTGAAGCTCGCCCTGCTCCGCGGCTCGTTCAACTTCGAGCCTGAATATCACTTTTTGCACCAGCCGCGTCAACCGTTCGAGCGGCCCCGAACACGCCGGCTCCGGGAACCGGTCCGAGTTGCGGGAACACCGGGTATTGGCTACGTTTTATACAGGGATGCGCATTTCCGCACCGCGTCGAACGCCTCGAAGGGAGTCTGCGAACATCGTGAAAATAGGCATCGGGCTGCCGTTCAAGACCTCCAGGGATAGCTGGCCGGCCGTCGAGGCGCTGGCGCGCAAGGCGGACCAGGGCCCCTATTCGAGCTTCGCGGTCATCGACCGGCTCGCCTACGACAACTACGAGCCGCTGATCATGCTGGCCGCGCTGGCTTCGGTCACCCGGCGCATACGGCTCATGACCGCGGTGCTGGTGGGGCCGCTGCGAGGGGCCGGCGTGCTGGCCAAGCAGACCGCCACCATCGACGCCATCTCCGGCGGACGGCTCAGCCTCGGCATCGCCGTGGGGAGCCGCGAGGACGACTCCCTGGTGGCCCCTTCCGGTTTTCACGACCGCGGACGCCGCTTCAACCGTCAGCTCGAGCTCATGCGCCAAATCTGGCGCGGGGAAATCGTCAATGACGCGCAGAGGCCCGTGGGACCCGAAACGGCCCGGCCCGGCGGTCCCGAGCTGCTCATCGGCGGCACCGCGCCGCGGGCGCTGGACCGGGTGGGCCAATACGCCGACGGCTACGTCATGGGCGGCGGGGCGCTGGACCCGGAGTGGGCCCGGGGCGTCCTCCGGCAGGTGAATGACTCGTGGCGGCGCCATGGCCGCGGCGGCCGCCCGCGCATCGTCGCGTCGGTGCTGGCGGCGCTGGGGCCGGGGGCGGAGGAAGCCCTGCGCGGGGCGTTCGGGGACTACTACGGCGGCGATCCCGCGCGCCTCGAAGCCCGCCTGGCCCGGGCCACCCTCTCCACGCCCGAAGCCATCCGCAACGCCATCGCCCTGCACCAGGAGCTGGGCACCGACGAGTTGATCTTCAAACCCGCGACCCTGGCGCCGGACCAGTTCGATCGGTTGACCGAGGTTGTCGCACAATCCTGAACACAAGGAGCGGTGATGCCGGCTAGCAGTCTCGTCCCGGAAGGGCGTGAGGTGTATCTGGACCACGTGGGGCTTTTCGTCCCGGACTTCGACGCCTCCCCCGGCAAGCTCCAGGAACTGGGGTTTGCCATGACGCCGTTCGTGGCGCACATGGCCAGCACCGAGCCCGGCGTGGCGGCCACGCCCAGCGGCACCGGCAACCAGTGCGCCATCTTCGGCCAGGGCTATCTCGAGATGCTCGGGCCCACGGTCGACACGCCGCTGTCGCGTCAACTCCGGGCGCAGCTCGACCGCTACCCCGGCTGGCACCTGATCGCGTTCGCGGCCAACCAGCCCGAGGAGAACCACGAACGCATCGGACGCGACGGCTTCAAGCCGCTGCCGCTGGTGCGGCTGGCCCGCCCGGTGCCCACCGACACCGGCGAGGAAACCTGCCGGTTCTCGGTCATCCGGGTACCTCCCGACGTCATGCCCGAGGGGCGCATCCAGATCGTCACCCACCACACGCCGGAGCTCGTGTGGCAGCCCCGCTACCAGCACCAGCCCAACGGCGTCGCCGGCCTCACCGGCGTGCTGGTGTGCGTGGACGACCCGCGCGAGGCGGCCGAGCGCTTCTGCCGGTTCGTCGGGGTCGAGCCGGTGGAACGGACGGACACCTGGGAAATGGGCCTTCATGAAGGGCGTGTCGTCTTCATCCAGGGCCGGCGATTCCGCGAGCTTTACCCGGACCGGGAGCTGCCCTGCACGCCCTATATCGCCGAGGTTTCCATGCGCACCGAAGACCTGACCGCCACCCGCCGCTACTTCGACAACGGCGGCATCCGCTACGAGACCGTGGGAGACGACGCCCTGCGAGTACCCGGGGCCGAAGCCCTGGGGGCGTCCTTTCTGTTCCACCAGTCGCCGGAAGGAGGAATCCTTTGAGCACGGACAAACGTTACGACTACGATCTGTTCACCATCGGCGCGGGCTCGGGGGGCGTGCGCGCCAGCCGCATGTCGGCCGTCCACGGCGCGCGCGTGGCGGTGGCCGAGGAACGCTACCTGGGCGGCACCTGCGTCAACGTCGGCTGCATTCCCAAGAAACTGCTGGTTTACGGCTCCCACTTCGCCGACGACTTCGAGGACGCCGCCGGCTTCGGCTGGACCGTGGGCGAGCGCGCCTTCGACTGGCCGTCGCTGATCCGCAACAAGGACCAGGAGATCGCGCGCCTCAACTCGATCTACCGCGGCCTGCTGCAGAGCCACGGCGTCGAACTGTTCGAGTCCCGGGCCCGGGTGCTGGACCCGCATACCGTGGAGGTGGCGGGCCGGAAGGTCACCGCCGCCAACATCCTCGTGGCCACCGGCGGCTGGCCCACGGTCCCGAACGTCCCCGGCAAGGAGCACGCCATCACCTCCAACGAGGCGTTCCACCTCCCGGAGATGCCCCGGCGGGTGGTCATCGTGGGCGGCGGCTACATCGCGGTGGAGTTCGCCGGCATCTTCAACGGCCTCGGCGCCGAAGTCACCCAGCTCTACCGCGGCCCGCTGTTCATGCGCGGCTTCGACATCGACGTCCGGAACACCCTTGCCGACGAGATGCGCAAGAAAGGCATCGACCTCCGGTTCGAGGCCGACATCGCCGGCATCGAACGGAACGGCAAGACCCTGACGGCCACCCTGAAGGACGGCCAGGCGCTGGAGACCGATGCCGTGATGTTCGCCACCGGCCGGCTGCCCAACACCCGCGGGCTGGGCATCGAGGAGATCGGCGTCGAGCTCGCCCGCAACGGCGCGGTGGTGGTCAACGAGAATTTCCAGACCAACGTCCCATCCATCTACGCCCTCGGCGACGTCACCGACCGGGTCAAGCTCACTCCCGTGGCCATTGCCGAGGCCATGATCCTGGCCCGAGTTCTTTTCAAGGGCGACGTCGGGCCGATGGACTACCGCAACATCCCGTCCGCGGTCTTCAGCCAGCCACCCGTGGGGACGGTGGGATACACCGAGGAAGCCGCCCGGGAGCATTGCGGCGAGGTGGACGTCTACCGGACCGCCTTCAGGCCGCTCAAGCACACCCTGACCGGACGGGACGAGCAGACCATGATGAAGCTCATCGTGGAGCGTGCCGGCGACCGGGTCGTGGGTTGCCACATGGTCGGTGCCGACGCCGGCGAGATCATTCAGGGACTGGCGGTGGCGCTCACCTGCAACGCCACCAAGGCCGACTTCGACCGGACCATCGGGATCCATCCCACCGCCGCGGAAGAGTTCGTCACCATGCGCGAACCCGTGAGCGGCGGGGACTAGTGGCCTGTAACCTGTCCGAGCGGTGCGAACAACGGGCGGGTTCGAGACCCGCCCCTACACTACGTTTACGAGTATGCGCAGATTTGGATTGATTGTGGCGGTTTGCCTTGCGCTGGCGCTGACCAGCGGCTGTGGTGACGGGGGTGATGAAGTGGTGAAGGGACCGGACCCGGCCCGAGGGAGGCGGCTTTACATCGCGACCTGCATCGTGTGTCACGGTGCCGATCCGAGCAAGCCGGGCTCCCAGGGGCCGGCGCTCAAGGGCTCGTCAGTGGAGTTGCTGGAGGCCAAGGTCCTGCGCAAGACTTACCCGCCGGACTACAAGCCCCAACGGACGACCCAGGCCATGCCCACCTACCCCCAACTGAGGAAAAGGATTCCAGATATCGCTGCCTTTCTGGCGCAGCCGTAGCGCGGTCTACGCGATCTCCAGAAGAATCCAGAATACCGCGGTGAGGATCAAGCCGCTCCAGATTACGCCCGGGATGGACGTCAGGAGTTTCTTGGTGCCTCCACCGGCACCGCCCACCAGCGCGTTCAGCTCGACGATGGCGATGATCGCAAGGCTGACGATCCAGAATACCGCGGCGTTGGCGCCGGACTCCCCGTACGGATAGTGGCTCGCCGCGCCCATCAGGAACAGCATGGGAATGGAGAGCAGCGTGTTGGTACGGGAAGCAAACCCGGCCCACTGGCCCTTGCTGGCCGCGTCCGGAAGCGCCTCTCCGCCTTCGGCCACCTTGTTGGCGGAGGCGATGACCACCTGCTGATTGGGCCAGATCACCAGCCACACGTTGAGGAACATGATCGTGCCCATGGTGCCGCCGATGGTGATGGTCATGCCGTAACCGGTGGCGAAGAAATCCCCGCCGAGCTGCGCCCACTTGATGATGTACATGAGAAGACCGGCCAGGAAGGTGAACATGGCGCCCCAGCGGAACCACCAAAGAGCGCGCGGGACGAGTTTTTGGATGGCGCCGGTGCGGGTCCCTGCTTCGGTTTCGGCAAAGAACGGCGTCTGAACGAAGTTGAAGTAGTAAAGCAGACCGATCCAGGTGATGCCGGCCAATAAATGCACCCACCGCAGTAGAAAATGAACGAGCTCCATCAAGCACCTCCTGTTTGCTCTTCGTGAAAGACCGAACCTTCGCGCATTATAGGACGTAACGGGCCGAATGGTCAATGAAAAGTGCCGGAACGGCGATCTACTCGTCGGAGACAAAGGCACTGAACTGCTGGTAGAGGTCGCGGAGTCTGGCCTTGTAGTAATCCACGTTCTCGTCGGGGCTGGCCGGGTCCCAATCCGCGACATGGCGGCAGTTCTCGTTCACCATGACATTGGCCCCCTCCCCCGCGACGTAGTAGGAGATCTGGTCGCCGGTCAGGTACTTCCGTTCCGATCGCAGGGCCACCTCATAGGCGCCGCGGGGATGCTGTTTCCCGGCCTTGACCTTCATCTGGTAGTCGTCCAGGGATTCCCGTAGCGTCTCCGTCCGCTTCAGCAGCGACAGGTCGAGGCGGTGATGCGTGAGGTCGTCGCGATAGCGCTCGTACAGCGCCGGGATCTCGCCCTTCCGCCCCCGCAGCAGGAGCGTGAGCATCTCTTCCAGCCACTGGCGCCGGTAGCGCTCGTGCCCGCGCCCGCTCAAGTCGGGGCCGCCAACGGAGAGCTCGCCCCGCTCGTCCAGCAGCACGTGGTTCTCCGGCGCGTAGCAGAACATCGCCGGCCATGGCGTCAGCGGGAGCTCGACGTTCCACGGCAGTGACGACGACGCCTCCGCCACCAGCGCTTCCGGCGCCGGAGCGCCGTCAAGCCCGGCCGGGGGAACGAAATAGATGCCGCCGGCATCCACCGTGGCGACCCGCGCCCCGCGCTCGGCGATCCGGGCGGCCAACCCGTGAACAAGCTCGCCGGCGGTCCGGGTCACGCGGTCCGCCGCGCCGAAGTCGTTGAAGCGGCCCACGGGGAACGTCAGGTACTTGTGGAACCCGTCCAGCAACACCTTGAATTCGCTCCGGACCGTGGCGATGAAACGCTCGTTGCCGCTTGCCGGAGCGACGTCGGACAACGGCCCGGCGCCTTCCCGCAGCTCACGGCAGCCACGCAACAGTTCCGGAAAGACCCCGAGCTCGTCCGTCCGCGGACGGCCGTCACCCGCCAGCATGACGGCCGGGTAGAGCGCCGTGACATCGCAATGTACCACCGGCCGGGACACCCCCCGGGCCTCCAGCGCCGTGTATTTCTCCGCCACGGGTTCCGCGGTCATGGGCGCGGGGATGGAATGGCGCCGGGCAAGATACTCGCGGAGCATGAGCCAGTCGATCCTGGTCGGATCGTCCGCAAGCGCCGTATCCTGATAGCGGGACGGGAAGATCCGGGCCTCGACATAGGCGCCGGCCGACAGCACCGCCGATATCTCGCGGGTTTCGCGGACATCGTCGAGCGCATAGCGGAAGAGCGTGTCCGGATCGTTATCGAAGTACCAGCTTGCCTCGGCGCCGGGGATGTAGGTCCGGTCCGGGGCCGCCACGCCGAAGTGGCGGGCCACATCCTTGAGTCCGTTCCGCCTGAGCTCGCGGTTGCCCTGGCTGTAGCGCTGCGCGAGAAACCAGGTGTCGATGACGTGGCGCCCGTGGATCATGTAGTTCCGATACGGGATCACCCGGTCGCCGGCCTGAAACCGCGCCGGACGGTGGCGGAGCATGCCGCCGTCCCTCCCCACCGCGAGGCTCACGCCGTAGCGCCGGGCACGCTCGTCGATGTACGGAAGGTCGAAGCGGAAGATATTGTGTCCCTCGATCACGTCGGGGTCGCGCGCGCGGATTTCCCGGACCATCTCCGCCAGCATCTCCCCTTCGTCATGGTCGGTGCCGGATATGAGCCGTTCCCAGCCACGGCTGTCCGACATGGCGATGGCGGTGATGCGGTCGCCTTCGCGAAGCGGATTGGGAAACTCGAAGCCGGGCGTGCGGTAGACCTCCAGGTCGATCTGCATGCGCAAGAGGCGGTCGAAGCCCATGCCAAGGAAATGGGTCTTCCCGGACCAGAGGAGGTACTGTTGCACCGGGTCGCGCAGGACCAGGCAGGGAGAGCCGGCGGCGCCGAGGCTCTTGCCGCTCCTGCGCTGGAGATGGGCCTTGGCCGACTCCAGGCTTCCGACATGCGGGAACCGCGCCAGCCGGCGGAACCTGCCCGCTCCCGACAGCGGCTCGATCTGGCAGTGGCCCGTCCATCCCGCGAGCTTGTCCTCGGACGTCAGCCAGAGGAACGGCTCGAACGGCACCGTATCGGAAACCAGCGCGGACGACGCGCGGGAGAACAGCCGGATGCGGCGATCGCCTTCCAGCTCCACGCCCACCACCTCGGGCGTCGCGTCGTGACCGTATAGCACCGGGTCGTATGGGCGGGTCGAATCGCACATGATGGAGCGGGTCCGCCGGCGATCGCCTCCGCGGAACGGCTTGCCGGACCCATGAACGGTGTAACACCCTAGTGTTTGGATGAACAGGTATGCTAACCTATCGGGATGGATTCCGACGCCGTTTCTCCCGTCTACCCCGTTTCCCCGGTCTCCCATATCCGCCGGCCCCGTTTGCGGCGACCCTTCCTGATTCTTTCCTTCTCGGGGTGGAGCGACGCCGGGTCTTCGGCCACCTCCGCGGTCCGATATCTCATCGAGCAACTCCTGGCCTCGGAACTGGCGAAGATCGACCCCGA
>JAPOQB010000345.1 GCA_026710965.1 Deltaproteobacteria bacterium
TCCACGCCTCCGTCCAGGAGGTTGGCGGTGCCCAGGAAGTCGGCAACGAAACGGTTGACGGGTCTGTCGTAGAGGTCCATCGGCGATCCAACCTGCTGCAGAATGCCCTCGTCGAGCACGGCGATCCGGTTCGAGATGGTGTTGGCTTCTTCCTGGTCGTGGGTCACGAAGATGGTGGTGAGCTTGAGCTTCCGCTGCAGCTCGAGAATCTCGCGCCGCATCTGGACGCGCAGGTTGGCGTCCAGATTGGACAGCGGCTCGTCCAGCAACAGGACCCGGGGCTCGACGATGATGGTGCGGGCAAGGGCGACCCGCTGCTGCTGGCCGCCGGAGAGCTGTGAGGGCCGCCGGTCCGCCAACTCCCAGAGTCCCACCATGTCCAAAGCGGCCTCCACCCGTTTCGGGATCTCGGCCGACGGCGCCCTGCGTTCCTCGAGCCCGAAGGCGACGTTCCGGTACACGGTCATGTGGGGCCACAGCGCGTACGACTGAAACACCATGCCGACGTTTCGCCGCCACGGCGGCAGATGGGTCACCTCGTGGTCGCCGATGAGAATGCGTCCGCGGGGCCTCGGGCCGAAACCCGCAACGCAGCGCAACAGCGTCGACTTGCCCGACCCCGACGGCCCCAGGAAGGTGAAAAACTCCCCCGGCTCGATGCGCAGGTCGACGCCTTTCAAGACGTCCGTGGTATCGTAGGCGAGGCTCAGTCCCTCGATGACCACGCCGGCGGCGTTTTCCGATGCCATGCTCATACTCCCGCGACCACCGTCACGGCGGGCGCCCGCTGGGTTGCCTTCCGTTGGATAAACCGGTGCGAGACGTACGTCGTGATTCCGACGATCACCACGGCGACGATGCCGAGGGCAGCCCCGGGGCCGCGGCCCGCCGCCGACTGCATGAACTCGTAGATGCCGAACGCCAGCGGCGCATCCGATTCCTGCGACACCAGCATGATGGTCGTCGACAGCTCCACCGCGGCGGTGGCGAAGCTGGTGACGAAGCCGGCGACGATGCCCCCCGCCATGAGCGGCACCACGATCCGGCGGACCGTGCGGCCCTTGGTGGCTCCCAGGTTCTCCGCCGCCTCCTCGAGCATGACGCTGATCTGTTGCAGCGCCGCGGTGCAGGCGCGTAGCGCGTAGGGCATCCTGCGGATGGCCAGGGCGACGACGATGATGACCCACCAGGACGCCAGGGGCTTGTCGATGATGGGTACGTTGAACTCGTAGAAGGTGCGCAGGTAGCCGATCCCCAGCACCACGCCCGGGATGGCGACGGCCCCCATGGCGATGTAGTCCAGCCATTGCCGGCCGATCAGCTTGGTGCGCCAGACCACGTACGCGATGGCCGTGCCGAAGCAGACGTCGATGGCGGCGGCGAGGCCGGCATAGAGCAGCGTGTTGCTGACGAACTGGAACGAGGAAGAGAGCACCTGCAGATAGTGCGCGGTGGTGTAGCCGTCGGGCAGCACGCTGAACGACCAGATGGTGCCGAAGGACAGGAGCATGAGCCCGAAATGCGGCGACAGCACCAGCAGCAGGATGAAGATGACCACGCCGTAGCAGGCGGCCTTCTCCCACGGGCGGAGGTCCCGTTTCATCAAGCCGCCGCCACCCTTCTGCAAGGTGGCGTAGTCCTTGCCGCGGAGCGCCAGAAAGGAGGTCCACAGCGCCAGCAGCGAGAAGATCACCAGGATCACGGAGATCACGTAACCCATGGGGTCGGCGATGCCGATGGAGGAGATGCGCAGGTAGGCCTGGGGCGCCAGCATGTTGTTGACGTTCAGCAGCAGCGGCGTGCCGATGTCGTCGAACACCTTCAGGAACACCAGCGACGCGCCGGCCACGTAACCGGGCATGGCCAACGGGAACACGATACGGCGGAACAGCCGCAGGCCGCTGGCGCCGAGGTTCTGCGCCGATTCCTCCATGGACCGGTCGATGTTGTTGAGGGCGGCCGAGAGGTTGATGAGGATGAACGGAAAGTAGTGGATGCTCTCCACCAGGATCACGCCGTTGAGCCCCTCCATGAACGGAATGGTGAA
>JAPOQB010000324.1 GCA_026710965.1 Deltaproteobacteria bacterium
AGCCCCAAAAGCCGTGGTCTTCGCCGTCAGGGTGGCCGACCACACGTCGGTCTGAGCCTGGACGGGCGCGGCGGCGAACAGGGACAGCGCGCCGAGCAGCAGCGCGAGGGCGGGAAGGAGAAGGGAGAGGCGGGCGCGGGCGCGCCCGGGGCGCGGCTCAGGCCAGCGCGGGGAGCCTAGCCAAGCGGGCGCGTCCCCAAGACACAATTCGGGCCGCTGGGCCGCTGGGCCGCTGGGCCGCTGGCTTCATTGTACACGCGCGGCCCCTCGGCCGGTGTCAAGCGTCCATCCGCCTTCCCGCCCGGAGCGCCGGAACCGAACCCCGGCGGCGATGCGTCGCGGCTTGGGTCAACGGCGCCGCCTCGAAGAACCGCAGCCGCAAGGGCTGCGCGCATGGGGGTCGGGTCAGGTGTCCGGAGTCGCATCGGCTGCCTCCAAATCCGCTGGTGGTCAAAAGGACTGGCGAGGAATTTGTAGCGTAGCAAAGTGGTTATGAGATAGCATGTGGAATCAATGAATATTGTGTGGATTGCGGGGCGCTTTCGGCCCCGCGATGCGCCCCGCGCCCGTCCCGCGCTGGCGGGCGCGCATGTAAACGTTCCGTCAGGCCGTGCTGATCCGAACGAACGGAGGTGGTTACTGCGGGCAGTGTGTGGAAATCCGTGGTCTCGGCGCATCGAACGTAGCAGCCCGCCCGTCGACTCCACGGCTTCGCGGAACGGTTACGCGCGCATCGCTCCGCACGGGCCGTCGGTACCAACGCGCGTCCCGAAGGCGCTCAAGGTCTTGCCGTCGATCGAGTAACAGAAGCAGTCGCTGCCCTTGACACCAGCAAGAATACGACGTTAAATCAGTACGTTAGTGGAGTGTACCGCTTTGGCACAGATCGCGGACACCCTGCACGAACTCGGGTTCAGGGGGCTGCGGGCGACCGGGCTCCGGCGCAAGCACGCCGTGGCGCTGGTGCGCGAGTGGAAGCGCCAGGGACGGTCCATCGGAACGATGAATCCCAGTTGTCCAGTCCTAAAATTCCTTTTACACCAATACGTTGAGGGATAACGGCCCCGTTCGGTTACCACTTCCGTTCGCACGTGGGGCAGACGCGCTCGGCTAAAGGGTTCAGCCGGGAATCCGGAAGTCCGGGAATCGCGGGACCGGGGGTTGTAAGGCTTCGGTCAGGCGGCGATGGAGCACCTCCGACGACGCTGGTGCCGTCGGCGTGCGAGACCTCGCGAGCTGGAATCGGCGCCATTCCGGCCCCGTTGTCGGTTAGCATTCGGGGAAGTGCTCATAACCCGTCGGACCTCCCGACCGATGTCAAGTCCGTCTGGTCTGCCGGAGCGTCGCGGCTCCGTCGATCACTTTCGAGCCGTCCCCTCGCACGAGGAATGCCAATGAGCTTGCATATCTGGAGCCTGTACGCCACGGCGGTGCTCCTGTTGTGCCTGACGCCAGGACCCAATAGCCTGCTTGCCGTCACCAATGGCGTGCGTTTCGGTGTAGG
>JAPOQB010000563.1 GCA_026710965.1 Deltaproteobacteria bacterium
AGCGAAGTCGAAGGGCGCCATACCCTTTGCTCCGACACCTTATCCTTCCGCCAGCAGGCGCATGAGCCGCCCGCAGCCGTCGATCCGCTCGCGGATGCTGATGGTCTTGAAGGCGACATAGAGCTGCGACGTCATGTTGGTGATGACCGGCAGCCCGAGGTCCGTCTCGATGTCCTCGATGACATCCATGACCGGGAAGTTGGCGCAGGGAATGTAGATGCCGTCGGCGTTGCCGGCCTCCCGCACCGCGTGCTTGGCCGCCTGATAGAGGTCCGCCGCCGACGCGATGCTCGAAGCCGTAAAGTCCGTTCCAAGAGAAACCAGAGACAGCGTCTCCAGCCCCCACGCCTTGAGATAGCTCACCACCTTCTCGTTCAGGTCGGGCGGATAGGGATCGACGACCGCCAGACGCGACACCGAAAGCTCCCTGAAGCCGTCCAGGGCGGCGGCGATGGCGGTGGTGCAGGGTACCCCGGTGATGGCCTCAAGCTCCTGGATGAGCTTCGTCTCGAATCCCTTGCCCTGGCTCAGCACGAGCGGCGCGCCGTCGTGGATGATGAAATCGCAGGAGCGCCGCTTCAACTCATGGGCGCATTCGTCCACCCGCTTCAGCGCCACCTTGTACGCCTCCTCGTTCCAGCCCCCGACCATGCACGCCACCGCGATCATGCCGACCCCGTCGGGCACGATGCGGTAGAAGTCGTAGCCGTTCAACTCGATGACAGAGGGCGAGATGTAGCCTATTCTGGCGCGGTAGCCGAACATGCGCTGCTCCTTTCGCGGAGGAGACGAGACGAACCGGACTCAACCGGCGTCGTTGAACTTGTAGAACGGCTCCACCGGATGCTCTTCGTGCGATTCGAGGAACTCCCTGACCCGCGGGAGAAGCCGCGCGTCGACCCCTCCGGCCTTCCTTCGCGGCGCGGGGGTGATCTTCCGCTTGACCTCGTTCAGCAACGCCTTTTCGTCCAGGCGCACGTGCTTCCCGCCGCGATAGAGGATCTCTCCGTCCACCATGACGGTGTCCACGGCCCCCGCCCCGCCACGGTAGATCAGCGCGTCCAACGGCGACTGATGTCTTGCAAGATACGGCTCCACGACGGGCCGCGAGTCCACCAGCACCAGGTCCGCCCGCTTTCCCGGCTCGAGGGTTCCGCTCCCGCCCCAACCCAGGATGTCCGCCCCGCCCGCCGTGGCCGCCCGGAAGATGTCGGCCAGCGGCATCAGGCCCGGACCCGCGCCGGGAATACGCTGGAGGTTGGCGGCCAGGCGCATCTCCTGCAACATGTCCGGCCGGTCGTTCAGCGGGCTGCTGTCGAGCCCCATGCCCAGCCGGATCCCGGCGGCATGGAAGTGCATCAGCGGGGCGATGCCGCTACGCAGGCGCAGGTTGGAGCTCGGGTTGTGCACCACCGCGGCGCCCTTGGCGGCCGTGGTTGCGATGTCCCGACGGTTGAGCCACACGCCATGGGCCAGGCTCACATCCGGAGCGAGGAAGTCCAGATCCGCCAGCCACTGCACCGCGCTCCTGCCGTATTCCCGCAGGAAGTACGAACGCTGGTACCGGGTTTCCAGCACGTGGATCTGGATCCCCAGCCCGTGCTCGGTGGCCTCTCGCCGGATGGCGCGCAACAGCTCCTCCGTGCACCATTGGGGCCCCGCCGGGGTGAGGAACAGCCGCGCCCGGCCGCCGTCCCCGCCCAATTCTCCGGCGAGCCGGCGGGCCACCCGGAAATAGTCGTCCGGCGCCGCGGTGCGGGCCGTGCCGTAGCGCTCCATCGCCTGGTCCCGCAAAGACGCCGGCAGCGACGCCAGGAACTCCTCGTCGCCGTACACGATGTGATTGCGGTTGCGTATGTCGAGTCCGAAGGACACGCGCATGCCGGCATCGCGGTAGGCCCGCAGCCGTTCATTGACGCCGGCCTCGTAGGTGTCGGGCGAGCTGCTGGAGTTGTAGTGCAGGCACGTGGTGATGCCCGACTCGATCATGGTCTTGCAGGCGTAGAGGACGTCCAGATAGGGGTCCAGACCGGCCCGGGCGTCGCCCGCGAACCGGGAGATCTCGAAGCAGTCGTCCATGCCTCCGAGCTGAAAGTCGGTCAGCCCCTTGCCGTGCTGGTGGGCGTTGACGAAACCCGGAACCACCCAGTACCGTGACGATCCCACCACGGTGGCGTTGGGATACGACGACTTGAGGTCGCGGTACGGGCCCACCTCGACGACATCGCGCCCCGACACCGCCACGGCCCCGTCACGGATCACCCCCTGGGTGCCGTACCGCGGCTGCATGGTAACCACGAACTTGCCTCGAACGAGATAGTCCATTTGACACCCCCCGCTGTTGTGTCTCACTACGCGTGGCCATGGCGGGACCGGACGTCGGTCCGTGCCCTATTCCTCAAGTCCGAGAAACCGCAGGCAGTTGCCCGAAGACACCCACTCCCGCTCCTCGGCTGTAAGCTTCAGCTCATTGAACTCGTCGTCCGGAGACTGTTCCCGGAACATGAACGGATAGTCGGAGCCGATGACCACCTGGCTCGCCCCGACGGTGTCGATGAGATAACGCACCGTGCGGTTGTCGAAGAAGACGTCGTCGTAGAAGAGCATGCAGGCGTACTCGGAGGGCTTCCGGGGCATGAGCGCCTGGAAGTTGGGGTTCCTGTGCCAGGCGTTCTCCAGCCGAGGCAGAAGCTGGGTGAAGGTGCCGCCGCCGTGGCTGAAGCACAGCTTGAGCCGCGGGCAGGCCTCCATCAGGCCGCCGGTGATCATGCTGGCGATGCCCAGCGCGCCTTCGAGGGGAAACGCCACGATGTTCTCGATGAACGGCGGTCCCGTCACCCGGTCCATGAAGGTGGCATGCTGGGCATGCACGAAGACGGGTACGTCCAACTCCTCGGCGGCCTTGAAGAAGGGCAGGAACTCGGGCTCGCCCAGGCTCTTGCCGTTGACGTTGCTCAGCAGCTCGACGCCGTGAAGACCCAGGGACTTGACCCGCTGGAGTTCTGCCGCGGCGAGGTCCACGTCCTGCATCGGCACCGAGCCGAGGGCGTAGAAACGGTCCGGCGCCTGGTCCACCATGCGCATTTCGACCTCGTTCAGATAACGCGCAAGGTCGAGTCCGTCCCGGGGCTCGAGCCGGTAGGCCAGGAGCTCCGGCATGGGCGACAACACCTGGCGGTCCACCGCGTAGTCCGCCTCCGCCATCTCCCGCAGGCGCCGCGGCACCGACCAGCAGCGGTCCAGCACGGTACGAAAGTTCCGGCCCGCGATCATGACGTTGGCCGTCTCCGGCCCGGTGTGGTCCATGGACGGCCACCGGTTCCCGGCGGCGCGAGCGCCCACCGGAGGAAAGTGTTCGGGGACGATGTGGGTATGAACGTCGATGACCATGAAGGAAACTCCTGATTGGCGATTGACGCGCGAGTTACAAACTTCGATCCGGGAGTCGGGGTCAGGTTACGCGGCATCGGGCTGGGACGGGGCGATGATGAACAGACTCAGGAACCCGGATATCACCAGCGTCACGGCGAACAGCGCGAAGGAAAGCGTATAGCTGCCCAACCAGTCGAAGAGAAAGCCGAAGAACGGCGGCCCCAGCGCGGCGAACCCGTGGATCAACAGAAAACCGAGGCCGCGGATGCTGCCCATGGACAGCCGTCCAAAGAACCGCGCCCACATCAGGTCGGGCAGCACCATGTTACCACCGAGCCCGACCCCGTAAAAGAAGAACCCGGCGTATACCAGAGCCAGCGAATCGGACGTGATGGCCAGGGTCAGGCCGGCCGCCTGGATCAGGAACTTGACCAGGGCGACCCGGCGCACATCCACGCGCTCGGCGATCAGGCCCCAGGCCAGCGGCGAACCGAGCTGGGTCAAGGCGATGATGCCCATGATCCCGGCGGCGCCGTGGGGCGAGTAACCGAGGTCCGTGACATAGGGGAACACGTGCAGGTTGAGGCCGGTCACCCCGACGGAAGACACGCCGAAAACGGCGACGATGAGCCAGAAGGCGCGGGTCCGCAGTCCGGCCCTGCGGCTCCAGATCCGGTCCTCGGCGGCGGCGCGCGCAAGCGGCCGCGCCGCCTCACGCTGCGCTGCCACCTCGGGATGCAATCCGTCGGGATGGAGTCCCATGTCCTCGGGTGAGCGCCGGATGTAGATCAGCGCCGGGGCCACGAGCAGAACGGTCAACGCACCGAAAAGCGCCCAGGTGTGACGCCAGCCCAGCGATACCAGAAGCGACGCCACCAGGAA
>JAPOQB010000277.1 GCA_026710965.1 Deltaproteobacteria bacterium
CGTCAGCGAAGGACTATCCGACGGGTTGACTGCGGCCATCGGCGCTTCAGCCTCCGGTGCAAACCCTTTGCAGGTCGCCGCGGCATTTGTGGCGGGAACCGTTGGCGGCGCGGCCCAGGCCCTAACGGAGAGCGAAGCCTGCGCCCAGGTCGCGTCAGATGTCGGCGCTAACGTTGCCGAGGGGTACAACGAACTTGTGAACGATGAGTCATTCACAAAGGCCTCGGAAACACTGCTGGTAGCGCATTGACGGGACTGGACCGGCAGCCGTTGCCCACGGCGGCCTGAGCCTTGTCGGTCGCGTAGCTCCAAGACGGTTTGCGCATCACAGCGCGTGCGCATGAGACAGGGGAGGCGCACGGTACAGGTTCCCGGCGCCTCCCCTCCATGGCCGAGCCATGGGACCAGCCAATGCTCTGGAAAGGGGGCCAAATGACGTTCATGGGAGCCTGTCGGCAAAGAGAGGGGGACAGAGACAAGCTCGACAAGGTACTCCGCGTGCTTCGAGCCGCATACATGGTGGCGTTGCTCCAGTCGTTCATGTGGTTTACGGATGCTGCCTCGAAGTTTGTCCGAGGGGTCGAGCCCGTGGACGAATCGCTGCTCCATATACTCGGTCCCGTCGCGCTCATGTTTCTGGTTTTCGTCTCCTTCGGACGAGCTGAAGCCGTTTGCCAAGGACTTCGACGACCGCTCCTCCTGCCTCTACTAACGACGGTCCTTCTCGCCGCGGCGGAAACCACGACGTTTCTCGGTTGGTGGGCGTTCCACCCCATGCTGGGGCAGTGGCGCCCAGCGGTTGCCGTCGCGTTGGGCGCGCTATTGATTCTTCGCCTGGGCGAACGGACCGTGCTGCACTTGCGATCCAGCCAGTCCGCCGCGGCGCTATACCCTGCCAAGACTCGGGATGACTAAAACGCCTCCCATGTCGATGACATCGCCCACCATGAAGCATGCCCTTCCTCTGCTCTCGCTCTTCCTGTGGATCGCGCTATACACGTCCAACAGCGGGGCCGGAGTAATCCACGCCACCCATCCGTCGCTCCAGGAAGCCAACCTGCCACGGCTGATCTCCGCGAGGGAATTCTACCAGAACCCCCTCGATAGTTGGGGACATAGCGTTTCTCCGGATGGCAAGCGGCTGGCCTGGATCGAAATCAGGGATGGCAAGCCCGTCTTCCGACTCCACCTGCTGGACACGGGCCACCAGACGGTGATGCCCCGCTTCAGGTACATCGCGAAGTTCGATTGGACGCTCGACAGCAGACACGTGCTGTTCCGCGCCTTGGTGGGCAGAAACCGCCACCTGTTTCTGGTCGATACAGACGCTCCCTGGAAAGCTCCGCGCGACCTGACGCCTTTCGACGGCGTCAACGTCAGTTCCTACTTCTTGCTGCTCGGCAAACCGGAGTCGGTGATGGTCGTCATGAATCTTCGCGACCGCGACGCGTATGACCTGTACGAGATCGACATGACGACCGGTGACCACCAGTTTCGCGGCAGCAGCGACGGCCTGCCAACGGATTGGATCACGGATCGCAAGGGAAGAGTGCTGGCGCGGCTCCAGAGGGCGGCGGACGGAACCTGGAGCGTCCGGGCAGACGGGCGTCCCATACCCCTCCTGAGCGGGACCTTCCGAGACGCATTGGCACCCGTAACCAACGTCCCGGACGGCAGTACCACCGTTTTTGGAAACACCAATGCCGGACGCGACAAAC
>JAPOQB010000906.1 GCA_026710965.1 Deltaproteobacteria bacterium
GCCGCGATTTTCGAGTTCATCGAGGTGTTCTACAATCGGCAACGTCGCCACTCGACCCTCTGCTACCAAACACCAGCAGGCTTTGAGCGGATGGCACGGGCAGCTTAACCAACCTGTCCACCAAACCCGGGCAAATCCAACGAACAGGAGATCCGTCTGTGTCGCCTCATCCCAGAGGACTCCGCCTTGCGGCACCACCAGTTTACCACTCTTCGCTGTGCGAGCGTACGCCGCCACGATCTCACCGAGTGTATAGGTGGCATGGCTCGCTAGAGGGACATCGCCGACAGCGTCGAGCGATCTTGAAACGGTACGGATTCGATCAGTCAGGATATCGACCAGATCGATGACTTCCCGACGTAGCTCCGCAGATTGATGGATACGATCGAGGGTCCGATCAACTTCCGCAATTGAATGGCTACCGCCGCCCAGGATGGCGAACAACATCAGGCCCAGGCGATAGTCACGTCCGTGGAGTTTCGAAATCGGCCTGGAACCACCCGTTCCCAGAATTGCCCGCCACGCGTCGAGCCTCTCGCGATCATCCACGTGGAGGAGCCGGCCGACGGCGCGCATAAGAGGATCAGGAGAGGCGGGTACCCGGGTGGTCTGATCGAAGCCCGCCTGCCGGCGAAGTTCCGTGAAGCAGTGTCCCGATCGCGGTTGTGCGTAGATCTCCTCAAGTTCGGCGCCCGCATCGTGCATGAACTCGCCAAGCCGTGTCCCGGGGCCAAGGGTGCGTAGATCATCGGCGAGGCGTGCACGGCTGCTCCGGGCTGCTTCGCGCAGATTGCGCAACACCGTCTCCTTTGCGATTCGGTCGAGCTTGAGTGCGCATCCGGGCGGCAGGAGTGGAAAGTCAGCCTCCACGGCTCGCTGGACCTGATGGCGCGTGCCGCCGAGCAGAGCCCGGTAGCGTACGTCGTAGCGGTACTCCCGCCGCACCTGGCCGACGAGGTCGAGCACCGTCAACACCCGTTTGCCCTCGGCCCACCGAAGTCCCCTGCCGAGTTGTTGAAGAAAAACGGTGGCGCTCTCAGTCGGCCGGAGCATGAGGAGGGTGTCGACCCCGGGTATGTCGACACCCTCGTTGAAGAGATCGACGGTGAAGACGGCGCGGAGCTTTCCTCGACGCAATCGCGTGAGCGCCGCGCGGCGATCATCTGTCGGAGTGCTCCCGTCAAGGGCCACCGCCGGGTAACCGAAGCGGGTGAACTCTCTGGCCATGAAGTGCGCGTGATCGACGCCTGCGCAAAATCCCAGGGCTCGCATTCGGTGTGGATCCGTCACATATTCGTTGACCGCGTCGCGGATTCGGAGGGCACGAACGTGATCTCCGGTCAGCAGTTTCTCCAAGTCGCTTGGCACGTATCTCCCCCGCTCGAACCGCACCGTCGTAAGGTCCGTCGCGTCGTTCACACCGAAGTAGTGAAAGGGACAAAGCAGTCCCTGGTCGAGGGCGTCCCAAAGCCGCGACTCCGACGCGATGCGGCCGTCGAACCAATCGAGCACGGACTGGCCGTCGGCGCGTTCGGGCGTCGCTGTGAGCCCGAGCAGCACCTTCGGTTCCAAGCGTGACAGGAGGCGCTCGTAGCTCGTGGCGGCCGCATGGTGAAACTCGTCGACGATGACGACATCGAAACCGTTGGGTTCGATATCTTCGACTCTCTTGGCGAGTGACTGCACCGAGGCAAAGACATGGCGGCCTGACCGCGGGCGCTCGCCGCCGACCAGCCGCTCGCCGAACCCTGGCTCGCCAAGGACAAGTTGGAAGACCTGTTGGCTTTGACGAAGAATCTCGTCCCGGTGCGCGACGAAGAGCAACGATTGTCCCATGCCTTGGTCGCGTAGTCGTTTGAAATCGAATGCCGCGATCCAGGTCTTGCCGGTACCGGTTGCCGCGACCACCAGATTGCGGCGATGCCCGCGCAGGCGCTCGGACTCCAGAGCCTCTAGCGCTACCGTTTGGTGGGGCTTCGGCGAGACGTCCACCAGGAGCGAGAGTTCCGCGCTGTCGTCCGGGCTGCCGCCCTGACTCTGTCTCGACAGCGCGCGGTCGAGCCGCTTTGCATCACGTTCAGGTGTATAGTCCTCAAATTCGGGTTCCTGCCAGTACTGTTCGAAGGTTGCCTTGAAGCGTTCGATGACGTCTGGATTCTCGGCTGCACTCACCCGCACGTTCCACTCGAGTCCCTCGATCTGCGCCGTGTGGGTGAGGTTCGACGAACCAATGTAGGCCGTGTCCAGGCCACTCGCGCGATGGAACAGCCACGCCTTGGCGTGAAGGCGCGTCCGCGCCACCTCGTACGATACCTTTACCCGGGCGCCGAGCGCGATCAATGCATCGAGTGCGCGGCGCTCCGTCGATCCGGTATAGACACTCGCTATCACCCGTATTTGCGCTCCGTCCCGTACCCGGGCCTCAAGCTCGGACTTGAACAGACGCAACCCGGAGTGGCGCACGAACGCACAGAGGAGATCGATTCGATCGGCGCTCGGGATCTCCCGCGCGATTTCGCTCGCAACTTGAACGTCGCGCCGCCCGTTAACGAGGAGCCCGGTTCGACGGAGAGATAGTGTCGGGCGGGGGAGTGGCGAGGGTGTCGTGACCAGACCACCGCGCTGGAACGCTTCCACGAGCAGTCTCGCAGCCTCTGCGACGCGATCGTCGGGCACCGCGCCATGCTCGAAGAGCGTCTCTACAAGCCGGTTTACAAGGGCGATCTGGACGGCCGCCTGCTTGTCGCCATCTCCCGGCATCTCCTCCAACACCCGCCGAAGGAGCTCATACACGTGACGGGCCAGGAACTCCGGGCGGACGGTTGAGTCCGCCGAGCGGAGGTCTACTCGCCAGCCCTCTGCCGTCCGGGCTGCAATTTCCGCCTCCAGAGCGGCGGTCAGCAACTCCTCGTAGAGCCCAGGACGGAGCCGTCGACTCATGACGCGACCGGGCTGAAAGGACACGGCAGGAATCGCGGCGTCACCTGAGATGCACCTCCGTGTTGTGCCACTCCAGAAACTCGGGTCGCGGCTGACCCGTCAACTGATCGGGGAGGTTCGTAAAGCATGGCGAGAAGTGGGGGCGATCTCTTGACAGACGTCGCTCAACGGGAACTGTCCGCACTCTGAGCGTTTGCCGGGAATGGCGGTGTTCATTCTTTGACATGTGCCACATCGTCGTGTTCATCGGCAAGTCGAAGCAGCGGGCCCGGTTTGGCTTCAGGCGTTCGGCCCGGGATCTCTCCCGGACACCGATCCATCAACTCCGGACGGCGATGATGTACCCCTCGGCGTGATCGCCGATGACCTCGCAGCGCGTCACTCCCCAAGCTTGGAAATAGACTGCCATGTAGGCGCACAGCAACGCGTCCAGCCGGTCTTCCAGCGACTTGAGTGCCGAGCCGCGCAGTTCCCGGGGGTCGTCATCAAGCAGCCGGGAGAGCTCGGGCGACGGCAGCAGGGGAGGGTCCTGGCGGGTCAGGTGGGTCCCGATGGCCGTCTGGAAATCGGCCAGGCCGGTTTGCCTGACGGCGACGGGGCCTTTTTTGTACTTGATGATGCGGGGTCGCTCGAAGAACGCCACCTGAACCAAGTGGGGAAAGATCTCAAGCTGCCGGCGGCCGCCGCGGCCGGGCAGCAACGGGTTCGACGAGAACCCCCTTCGCCGGAGCTTGCGGCACAACCGGATCGGCCGTTCGCAGCGGATCCGGTTGGCCGGGTAAGCCCCCGCGTGATACCGGCCGAACCGGGCCGAGACCATCTTGTCTGCGGGCCGGGACGTACCCGGCGGGTTCTTCGCGATGATAGGGGCGTCGATGCCCAGCCAGACGTGATCCCCGCCCCGCGCCTTCACCCAATCGAGAATTTCGGTGTCGGTGGTGCGCCGGGCCGAGCTCACGAGGCGGCAGCCGGCATCCCCGGACACCAGGTGGGCCAATCCGGTGGGATTGCGGTTACCCCAGGCCAAATCGATGCCGATGAAGTTCATGGTCCAAGGGGCAAGGCGTGAGCCGTTCCCGGACGGAGCGGAACGGAC
>JAPOQB010000320.1 GCA_026710965.1 Deltaproteobacteria bacterium
CTGGAGCCGCTGGTGGTGCGCAGACACGACGAGGCATGGTCCGTGGTCGCCGGCCATCGGCGCTACCGCGCGCTGCGCGCCCTGGCCGAGGCCGGCGAGATCGCGACCGACGCGCCGGTGGGCTGCAGCGTCCTGCATGACGACGTGGACTCGACCGAGGCCGCGCTTGCCGAAAACGTGGTGCGGGTGGCGATGCACCCGGCGGACCAGGTGGTCGCGTTCAAGCGGCTGGCAGACGAGGGCGCGACCGTGGAAGACATCGCCAACCGCTTCGGGCTGCCGCAGAGCACGGTCCAGCGGCGCATGCGCCTGGGCCAGCTTGCGCGGCCGATCCTGGAGGCGTACCGCGACGGGCGCATCCTGGAGGAAGCGGCGCGCGCGTATGCGACCACGCCGGACACCGAGCGCCAGATGCAGGTGTGGCAACAGATCGAGAGCGACGAGTCGTACGGCGGCGGGCAACACTACGCCAACCGCATCCTGCGCCACCTGCAGGAGGAGCGGCTGCGCTCGGACAGTCCCCTGGCGCAGTTCGTCGGCACCGATGAGTACGCGAAGGCCGGCGGATCGAGCGAACAGACGCTGTTCCAGGACTACGCGGTGCTGCAGGACGCGGGCCTCGCCCTGCGCCTGGCGCGCGAGAAGCTGGCCGCGGCGGCGGACGCGGTGCTGGCTGAGGGCTGGAAGTGGGTGGAGACGAGCGCCGACCAGGATACCTGGAAGTTCCGCCAGTCGTGCCGCCAGACGTACCCGCAGCGACACCGGCGCGAGCCCACGCCCGAGGAACAGGCCGTCCTGGACAGGATCGAGGCGTTGGGCAACAAGTGGGAGGCCGAGGGCCTGGACTACGACGAGCTGAACCCCGAGGAACAGCGCGAGTGGGACGAGGCGAGCGAGGCGAGCGAGGCGGCCGACGCGGTAGATGCCGCGGTGGAACAGCGCACGTTCACGCCGGCACAGAAGGCGGCGAGCGGCGTGCTCATCGGCATCGGCCACGGCGGCCAGCTTGAGCGCATCGAGGGGTTGGTCCGCAAGGGCGACCCGATGCCCGGCGAAGCTCCCGCCACCACCAGCGGCACGGCCACGACAAGCACAGCGCACACCGGAGAGCAGCCGCCACCCAAGCCGAAGGGGTACAGCCAGAAGCTCAAAGACAACATCATGAACCTGCGCAACGGGGTGCTGCGCGCGGTCCTGCACGAGCAGCCGGAGGTTGCGATGGATGCGCTGGTGTTCTCGATGGTCCTGGCACTGCACACCGGCGCGAGCCACTACGACGGCAATGGGCGCGGCTTCTACCCCGGCCTGCCGCTGGCGGTGGAGCGCAAGCACAATCCGCGCCTGGGCGTGCCCGATGGCTCCGACGAGATCAAGGCCTACCTGGAGCACCCGGCGTGGCACCCGCCGTTCATCGACCCGCAGCTCAGCATCGGGGAGATGTTCGAGGCGTACCGGGCGCTGCCGCCCGACAGCAAGGCGCTGGTGACGAGCGCCGTGGTGACGCGGCTGCTGGTCGACCATCCCGGCGGTGATGATGCCGTCTACGACATGCACGCGGCGATCGCGGCGGAGACGCAGCCCCGGTGGGCTGACCGGCTGCTGGCGGTCGACGAGAACGTGTGGAGCGTGGATGTCATCTGGTCGAAGCTTCGCAAGGACCAGATCATCGACGAGTGCCGACCCTACCTCGGCGACGAGTGGGCGGCCGGCGCGGCGGACATGAAGAAGGGACAGTTGGCGCTGGACGCGACGAAGCGCATGCGCGCGCACCCCGGCTGGCTGCCGAAGGGCTTTGATGCCGCCCGTCCCGAACGCGAGTCCTGAGTGCGCGTGAAGCACCTGCTGCGCGCGCACCTGGGCGCCTGCGCCGGTTCGAGTCCGGGCGCAGCTATCGCGGGCCGGGGGATGATCGCCCCCCAATCTGCCCGCACAGGAGGAACCGATGACACGATTTTCGGTTCTGTTGAGCGCCGTGGCCCTGGTCGCTGCCATCGCCGCCATGAGCGCCGGAGGCAGCGGCATCAGGGATGTGGTCGACCCCGATCTCACCGATGAGGTCGAAGTCATGCTGGCGCAGTCCCCGCTGCGCGAGTTCGCCGGTGTTGCGCCGCTCGCGGCGGAGCCGTCGACCGCGGCCCCGTACAGCGTTGCGCCGCTCGCCGGGCGCGCGTTCGTCGAGGGCGGCTACCTGCCGTTGACCGACCTGGACGCGCTGTACGGTGTGGACGGCTACGGCGTGCCCGCCGTAGTGGCGCCTGCGCCCGCGCACGTCGAGCCGCCGGCCGATCTGGTCGACGACACCCCGGCCCTGATCGTTTCGGCGTGGGCCAACCCGCCTCCGGACGCCAAGTAGGTGGAGGTACTGATCGGCGCGGCCGCCCTGGTGGCGGCCGCGCTACTGGTGTGGGCGGTCGCGCGGCTGACGCTGCGGCCGTTTCTGCGCCGGAGATGGCCCGAGGATGCCGGCGACGGCTCCTGAGCGGTCCAACGTTCCGCAGGCCAGCATTGGCGGCGACGAACACCGTGTGCGACCCGATTCGGGTACGGGGCTCGAGTCCTCGCGCCACCCAAACCGCCCCCGCCGGGGCGAGAACTCACAGGAGGAACCGATCATGCTCGCTACCAACCACAGGAAGCCCAGGCGCTTCTATTCCGCACGCCTCCCCTGGCGGCACCGCCGACGCTGGCTCGCGCCCTACGTCGGCGGCACCAACGTCCTCTGTGTCTACCATGGGGACGACGGGTCTTGGTGGAGTGACGGCAGTGCCGTGTTCCGAGGCACCGTCCCCACCTACCTGCGCCGCGCATATCTCCACGCCGGCATGCCCGCCGAGACCGTAGTGGAACGATTGCAACCGTTTCACCCTCCTTCCGAAGCGCATCCTCTGATCCGTGCCCGGCTCGATGAGCCGGTCGCTACCTACCGGATCAACTTCGACGCCGGCTCCCACGGTTCCATTCCGGTCGACGTGTTCGCCACCGGCGATGCCGCCTGTCCGGAGATCCACGTCGACGCCCGCTACGTCGCCCACGCGCTCGATAGGTTCGAGGACTGCTCATTCTGGAATCTGGACAACGCCGGCATCGCCGTGCGCGACCGCCTCGGATACCAGATCGTCGGCCTCATCCCGCGCCGACAGGTGCCGCCGGCCGACGCCCACCGTACCGGAGGCACACTGTGACGGAGATCGTGGCCGCTCCCGACGAGCGCGGGATCGTACCCATCGTCGCCGCTCCCGGCTCCCCCGATCAGAACCCGGCCATCGTATACTTGGCCGGCAAGGCTTCGGAGGTCGGCCGGCGCGGCCTGCGCCGTTCCCTCGACCGGGCAGCCGAGATCTTCACAGGCGGTCTCGCCACCAGCGCGTTCTTAGTCGATTGGACCGAGGTCCGGTACCAGCACGTCGCCGCCCTGCGCGCGATCCTCCTCGACGACGATGCCAAGCCCGCCACCATCAACCACGTGCTCTCGGCAGTGCGCGGCACAATCAAGGAAGCTTGGCGCCTCGGCCTCGTCGATGCCGAGACCAAGGAGCGCGTCGCCGATGTGCCCAACGTCAAGGCGCACACACTCCCCGCCGGCCGCCACGTCGACGCCGGCGAGGTTGCCGCGCTGTTCCGCGCCTGCGGCGACGATCCCGCGGGCGCTCGTGACGCGGCCATCCTCGCCCTGCTGTACGGTTGCGGGCTGCGCCGCAGCGAGGCCGTAGCACTGCTGCTCGACGACTACGACGACGGCCGGGTCACCATCCGCAACGGCAAGGGCAGGAAAGACCGCAACGTCTTTTGCCCCACCGGCGGGCGCGAGGCCATCGAAGCCTGGATCGCTCGCCGCGGCTCCTGGCCGGGCGCGCTGCTGTGCCCGGTACGCAAGGGCGGCCACGTCCAACAGCGCGCCATGACCGACCAGGCGGTGCTGCTGCGCCTGCGGCAGTTGGCCGGAAGGGCCGGCGTGAAGCCGCTGACCCCGCACGACCTGCGCCGTTCCTTCGTGGGCGAGCTGCTCGACGCCGGCGCCGACATCAGCTCCGTCCAGGGCCTCGCCGGCCACTCGTCGGTCGACACCACCCAGCGTTACGACCGCCGCCCCGATGAAGCCAAGCGGCGCACCGCCCAACTGCTACACGTGCCGTTCGCGGCGCCGCTGTCGCCAGCGGGTGGCGATTCAATTCCGGCGCCGGTGCAGGATGATCCCGCATCCGCTCCCGAACCGGCCGACAACCCGCACGGGTAGTACGTAGAATGCAAGGGGAGAGGTATCCGGACCCCTCGTGGGTCGGGGTGCGGTAAAACTCGCCTCTCCCCTTCCTACCAGCGAATGTGTATCCCGTGCTTGCGGAGGTACCGCTCGACGGCTTCCACGATGGATTCGTGGTGTGTCCGTGCGGCCTTCAGCCGGATGTCCTGGAGGCGGTGGTCTATGTGCCTCAGGGGAACCCGGTGACTGCTACCGAGCAGGAGCCCGGTTCCGACGACGATGATGATGATCGTGGCCGTTATGGTCGCGATCGCCGTGATTGCTTCACTCATGGCGACCTCCACTCACAACGTTATCGAGGGCCTGCGACGAATGTCAAGCTGTCTACCCACCTCACCTGCTGGAGGATACCGCACCCGATCCCGCTTCCGAACCGGCCCGAACCGCCCGAACCAAGTTGAGCCGAGCCCACGAACGTGGCTTACTGATAGGGACGATTTCGTCCACTTAGCCGCCGAACTCTCCTCCCAGGGATCGTTTCAACCCGGCGTCCTTTCTTTGCCCTCCGCGCGGCGTCCGCTACGCAGCACCTCGCACGGATGCACCGGCCGCATTGCCTTTCCCAGGCGACTCCTCTATCTGCCTGTCCGTCACGCTTCCCGTCCTGCCGTCGTATCCACGCGGGAGCTGCTCCCCCACGTCATCGCCATCTATGCCATCAAACAGGTCGCCTGTCTCGCTGCCTGTCAACGTACCATTATCGGGCGGGTCTCCCACACTGTCGAGAAACTCTTCGGCTGTCTTTCGCAAGACGATCCCCGTGCCCCTCTCCAGGAACCGCGCCCACTTCACGGCCCGCTCTCTTCTATCGGGCGGTTGCGTCTTGTCCCCCGCTATATCCAAGAACTTCCCAGGATGGAACCTCTCCCTTGGCGATCCCGCGGGAACGCTCGCTACGCCTCCGCGTATCTCTCCGGCTTCGCTTTGCGGGTGCGCGACCGGCTTCATTGTCCAGCCGCGCCAGCCGCGTACGTTCTTGCCATTGACGGTCGTCACCTTGGGTTCCCGAAGTTTGCCCAGCATGTACTCTCGCAGAACTCCACTCAGATTGCGCTTAGAGATTCCGCCGGTCTCCTGTATTCGATCCGGGTTGCCAGTCTCTCTGTTGTGCTCACACCAACCGGCCCACAGTTCGGCCACCGTCAAGACTCCTGCTCCCTGAACAATGCGTTCTGCGAACTCACCTATTTTGTCGACATTCCCCAACACTCGCTCCAACGTATACCTCTTCACGTCGTCAGGTTCTTCGGGCGGCACGCGTGCTGTCGCGGACGCTGCTGCCATCACCAGCCGGGCAAGCAATGCCCGCGCGAACTCTTCCGTTTCCACCGTGTCTTTCATCCCCGGGTCGGGATTTGGCAACGTCGGATACGGGAGCCGTCTGAAACGGTCCGCCAGCGCCTCGTCTCTCAGCTGCAAGTGCGGCTCCGATCCCTCGTTGCAGATGAACATCACCGTCGCCGTCACCCGTTCCGTACGTTCAGCCTGGTACAGCGGGCGGAAGGTCTGTCCTCCATCACCGCTCAACCGTTTGAGTAACGGGCCTGCGACCCTCAAGTTCGCCACCTCGTCGAAAATCGCCAATCGGACCGGTGCGGTGAAACACTCCATCTCCGGTGATAGGCCGGCGTTGCGACCACGTGTCGGCGCCAGTGCCGTATCGCCAGGTCGTCTCATGTACGGTCCAAGACACCGTTCGAGAGCGTTTGCCACAGTACTCTTCCCTCCGCTCTTCGGCCCTACGACAACATAGAACCGGCGCGATGGGTGGCCACGCAGGTGGAAGCCAAATACACGCCACCACCACGCCTCAACTTCAGGCGGCAGGTGAGCGAACAGACCCTGTATGGCCGCGTGCGTTGCCGTCAAATCGAACTCAACATGGGTACGTACCGTGAGCAACGCTGCGCGGCCTTCTTCAGGCGGCAGCAAACGACCCGCGTGAAGATCCACCACTCCGTTGGCGACCCCCATATATTGGAGTTTCGCGTCCAACGCATGGGGAGGGCACGCGACTACCTGCCCCGCCTTCCCGGGCAGGCCGTCGCGCCGCAGTTGGTCGAGAGCTGTTGCCGCTTCCTTCCGTATGCCTTCAAGCGTCCTCGGCTCCTGCAACTTGTTCAAGGCGTTCAGCGTGGAGATCCAGTGCTGCGGGGCCACCCGGTCAAGGCCCCCCCGCCGGGCCTTTTCGATCAGATGCTCGGCCGTATCTGACATCCACCCTAGCAGGGTGGTCGTCCCCGTCGTCCAGATGCCGTACTCGTCCGCCACCCGAAGATCGGACACCCTGCCGTCCGTGTCGTGGACCACAAGAAGCCGATCCCCGTACATCATCAGGAGACGCTTGGCGTTCAGCAGGCTGGTTACGCCGTAGGTGTTCTTTCTCACCGCGTACAGGTCCAGGTCGCTATCTCGCTGCCGATGGACCACCTCCGGCGAGGTGCGATCGACCGAATGGGTCCCTTCGACCTGCCTGTCCGCCTGATCGCATCCAACCTTCCGCACCCGTTTCCCAACATTGTCTTGTTGGAAATTCATCGTAGGCTCCTAGCAGAACCGATTCAGCTACCCAACTACACTGTCACACACTATTGTCGAGAGTCAAGGCGGCCCTCGCAGTCGTGAGTGGATTTTCCTGCAACAGTGTAGGATATGTGCGTTGTGTAGCGGCCGAAGCTGGTACCGTCGCGGATGCGCCCGAGAGCCACTGCAGCTCCCGGACCATGGGCGACGTGGTGTGAGCTTGGCCACGGACCGTGCAGGGCGCAGGTGCGAGCCGCGGGGCCGCGGGACCGGGCTGGTACCCAGCACAGAGCCCCCTTGGTCAGCCGAGCGCCTGAGCTGGGTTGCCGCTTGGCCTCGGAGGCCCGTGCGGCTAGGTGATCGTGTGGGGTCGCTATCGCTCTTTTTCGAACCGGAGCTGGCCACGCTACCTACTCCCCTTCCACCGAACGGTTTCTCGTCACACGCCGCTGGCACCGGTGGGTGGAGCAGCGCGCCGAGCTCTCGACACTCGCCAACACAGTGAAGCCGGGCATCTTCGCTTGCGCGACACGGCCCCGGAGGTTGGTGAGCAGGGGAGCGAGCGCGGAAGCTGACGGAGGGCCTCCATGTTCGCACTTGCCCCCACGCGCACGCGCCCAGGTAGCGTCTTGCGGATCAATCGGACGTTCGGACCGGTCCGCGCGCTCGGGGGGCCGCCGGGGACTGAGCGGGGGGTCGGGGGGCGGGTCGGGCGGGAGCCTCACGCGGGGCGGCGCGAGGCCATGAGCGTGAGCCTGTGAGCCGGTGCCGGAGCAGAAGCCCAGCGGACTGCCCGTCTGCACGCCTATGAGCCCATGAGAGAGCGCAGGGGCGCGGCGGCTACGTGCCCCCCGACGCACAGGGATAGCACAGGGGACCGGGGGCGAGCCGGGGGGCGCTGGCCCTGGCTGCCGGGCTGCCGGGCTGCCGACCGGGCGCGGGGCGGGGCTGGCTGGTCCCCACGCGCGCGCCCAGGTAGCGGCGGCTCGGGGGTGCAGGGTCGCAGACCGGTCCGGACCGAAAGCCGCTGAAAAGGTACATCGAACGGGTACGGGTCTGAACGGGCCGGAACGGGCTGCGGACCCCCGGACAGGGACCAGGTGCGGCCGGGGAGCAAAAGCACTATGAGACAAACAGGCAAGTCTTTGAATGGTCGGGAGTTGCGCCGAAGGGCGCGCCGCAGAGGGTTGTCGCGAAGCACCTCGACACGCTCTAGGACAGGCAGATAAACGGAAGGAGAGTATGCTCAAGTGCCCACCCCCTGAGAGTCTCACGCCACGAGAGGCCGCCGCGAGCAGTGGATCGACCATCGTGCCCAAGGTCTCCCGGCGGTGCCTAGGACCGTCCGAGCAGAGGCCGGGAGGTACGCCCTTCCAGTTGGCACCCCTAACCCCCGTTCATGAGTATAATGAGGGTCGCCATCGTCCCAGAGCGTAAGAAACAGAAATATGATACAAGGGCTGTTAGAGTTAGACTATTCTCCGGTAGAGCAAGACGGACGCAATTCATAGAGTGGCTGAGTTACCGAAAATAGAGGTAAAGATCAATATTCTTGGCGACTACGTGCAGATCCTACGGACGCGCCTCGTTTACAAGTTCGGCTATCCTGTTTGGCCAGTCGATAGCATCGAGGACGATTATAGCCTGATCTTGGCGTATTTTCGATTGCTTCGTCGCCTTGTATCGAATGTGCGACGCACAGTCGTCAAAGCCAAGAGTTTCGTGTGCCCACCAAAGTATGTTGATATACTTGCGAAAATTGAAAGAAAGATCAGGAGCGGCGAGAACATCAACGCCTACCTTAGTAGAAAGCTGATCAGGATTGACTATAATGATCCGCTAATGAACGACTGGGGGATTCAACATCTTCATCTTGGCGAACGTGTGATCACTGAGGGTGAACACAAGGGATTCATCCAAGGTACGCCAGAACTACTCTATGTATATTTTGATAAACAATCCGCCTACTTCGTAGCGATACTTGACCATCGCAGCTTTTCCAAACAGTATCTGATCCAGACTATGCACGATAATTGGCCGCACGTATTGGAGCCATACCGTGATCCGAATATCATTTCGGTATATCCGAGGAATCCCACGAGTGAGGAGCTTCACAAGTTAAGGAAAGCCAATCTTAATTTCGGTATCGTTACCGTATCTGACGGAACCACGTACGTGTTGATAGGCGGTGGGGTAGCGACGTCAGGGGACAACATTATGGATGTAAGACGAACAAACCATTTGCACAGGTGGGCACATCATCAGACGAATACGATCAAAAAGCAAATTCCAGAGATCATAGTGGGACTAAGGACGCGCGGTCTCGAAATTGTTGAGCCAATCGTCTTGCGACTTTCGATAGAGAATGAGGCTGAAAAGAAGTGGTCCCTAATTGATCACAATAATCGTTTCCATATCCCAATAGCGGGACCGTGGGTAATGACGAAGCGTGAGTGATGGGTATTCCACCCAATGTCGATCACGGGTTAGGCGTGCCTTCCAGTTACCGTGGTATCACCTGACTCGTCCGAGGCGCATAGAGGCCGTCTCGCGGTTGAGCAATCGCTCCACGCACGCCATCATCTGGCCGATGCGCCGTTGTTCAGCTTGCGCCCAACCCGATCGAGTTGCGATTGACGCTGTGCTGTTGCAGGGAGTCTCCCTTCGCACCGTCGCCGGCCGCTACGGTGTCAACTACAGCGCCCTGTACCGCCACCGCATCCAGCACGTGGACGCGCCCACGGTGGGCGACATCGTGGAACCGGCTGGCGACGGCGATGTTTGGCGAGAGTGGGTCGGCACCGAATGGCAGCGGATTGCCGTTCCGCGGCGAGAGCACCTCGTCGAAGTCAAGGGCCGGCCCGACGACGCCCGCTGGCGCACCGGCTGGATCCTTGCGGGTCCTCGCTCCCTACCCGTTCTCAAGAAAGTCTACCGGCGCCGGCGGCCGAGATGACTCACCGCCGCTGCGCTGTTTTGTTCATAGGCTTCGTCCATATCGAAACAATTGGAAGGAGCACAAGCGGTTTCCTCAGAACCCTCCGCCGGGGTTCAGTTCCTCGCGCTGGCCGGTCACGGGGTCGAGGAGGTACTTCGTCCCGGTTCGTTTTGTCGACGATTATCCGCAGCACAGCGGCGCGGCGCGCTTTCTCTTCCTGTTTCGCGGTCGCTGCTGCCTCGATGCGTTCGCGCTGGTGTTGCCTGCGGCGTCTCTCGTTCCGCTTCGCGTTGAGTTGAGCTCCTTCCTGTGGGATCTGAGGTAGCTCCGATTTATAGTCCGGCCGCTTCAGGCGGATCTGTTCGGCGGCGCATGTTGGTCAGCGTTTCCGCCAGCGGGAGATCTTCGCTTTACATGGTCGGTCGGCAACCCCGATGCACTGCTTCGATTCCTGCCGCGCGGTGGCGCCGGGCAGTTTCTCCATCGAGTCGCCGTCGGGCACGGGAACTCCCGGATGCTCGTCCATCCACCGGCTGAGCTAGGCCAGCTCGCCCTGACACAGGTCCGCAGCGTTCTTGTCGCTACCCCTGATGCCAAGGTTGGCCTTGCGCCAAGCCAAGGCATTGTGGCAATCCCCGGCGAGATAGACGACGAGCTTCCGGGCACGCTGCAGGCGCTGCCGCTCAGTCATACCGAGGCCCCTGGCGTCCGGTGGTGTCGAGTCGGCCCGCGCCAGGCTAGCGCTCGAACGACTTGATGTTCGACCCGTTGCGGCTCACGGTGCCGCCAGGACGAGCTCGTACCACGGACAATTCGTGGGCGCGTTTCACCCGGTCCCGCTGCCGCGGTCAGGGCATCAACCGGGCCGCTGGGGGAGAATCGAGCGCTGTCGATGTAGTCGGGTCGGCATTCGCGGGCACGGTTCATCGCGGCGTTTCCATGCCCGCGAATTGGGCTTCAGCCCTACGCAGACAATACCTCCCAGCGGCGAAGCTGGAAGACGCGCCGGAGAACCGCCATCGAGCGCTTGTCGTGAATCAAGGCGATCAGCAGACGCCGGCTCAGAACCATCAGACCATCTTCTGCGAGGCTCGCACCAGCCGCCTCATGACGAGGCCGGCCCTTCACGACGCGCGCGAGCGAGAACCAAAACATAAGACTGCTACGACCCCGTCGATCTCGCGGGACGCGGGCCGGACCGCCGGCAATCGGACGGCCGCCACAAGCTCAGCAGAACATCCGCACCCTGACTCGCCAGCGTTACCGGGACGCAACGGGGCCAGCGCCGGGGTGCTTTCCCGGCGTTCGCGGCGCGCTGGCACCCTTGTCTGCGTGTCCCCGACCGGTCGCCCACCAATCCACACAGCCAGCAGTTCCCTTTGGCGCCCATGGCCGTCCAGGTCGGCAACATCGTCGTCGCCCCGCGTCAGGGGTCAACAACTTTCAATTGCACCCCTGGCCGTGCTGCTGTAGGATGCTCGGCGAAACCAGTTCATCGCGTCTCGGTTCATGCCGGGTCGCTGGTGAATACAACAGCTCCGTGTGGAGCAGGGAGTAGCTACCCGGCTCCGGGGTGAATATACCAGACCCTGACACACCTATGCTCTGAGCACGTGGTGAACTGGTTTCAAAACGGCCCGGCGCCTTCTGGCCGGGCCAGGAGGAACGCATGAATCATCGCGTGTTCAGGACCGTCCTATTCGGACTGGTCATCGTATTTGCTTTGGCTGCCTGCAGCAGCGGACCAGGCAGCTCGCCGCAAGGACCACAAGCGCCGCAGGAACCACCCGACGATCCAGGGGGCCAGCCTCTTACCTGGGCCGACGTTCTGCGAGAATCCCAGGTAGAGAAGGCTGTCTACGGGCTCGGATTCTACCTGCCCGATGGAAGGAACTACATCGTCGGCACCGGGTTCGCCGCCTACTACACGAATGCGCTGTGGACCAACGCGCACGTCGCCGATGGGCTGCTCGAAGTCCTGAATGCCATTGCTCACCTGCAGCCTGTCGCCATCGCCGTGCAGTCTGGGTCTGTAGTAGGAGGAGCCGGAACATATCTGTTGACCCGGTACGATGTACACCCAGAATACGATGGGACCCCAGGATCCCCTGATCTTGCTTCGGTGGATATCTATATCGATGGGGAGTTGCCAGTGGTCTTGGATCTCTTGCCTCGAGAGTTCACCAGCCAACTTGAGGTGGGAGAGCCGATTGCAACGATGGGATTCCCCGGTGAGATCAGTAATCCGTACACAGCCGCTCCGATCGCCACCTTCAAGGAGGGCACAATCAGCGCACTGCGTCCGTTCTCGAACGTAGCACCAACACCAGAGAACACCACGCTGGTACAGCACAATCTCGGAACAACTGGAGGAACCAGCGGAAGTCCGATCATAGATGGATATGGTCTCGTGATCGCTGTCAATCACGCCGGTACGGAGGTGCTCGTGTATGACCAACGAACGGGGCAGCCCCAGAGAGTGACAACAGGGGCGCTTGGTTTCGGCATACGGGCCGACGAAGTATGGACGATGGTCGCGATCTGTTCGAAGCATCATCCTGGGCCTCCACCCGGCGTGTCGCTACATCCAAAAGGGCCACTCTCCACAGCTACCAAGCGTTCCCAGAGAACTGGGACGGCACGACGATTATGCCGGCCACCAAGACGGAATAGAATCGCTAATGTGCTTCATGGAGAACGAGGCGATCCACGCTGAGGTCAAGAACGGCGCGATGAAGCCTCCCTGTACTCTCACCCGTAACCAGGGGGTGACGGTGAGCCTCTACCCGTACGCCAAGGGAGAGGAGGGCAGAGTCGAACGCGCGGTGTTGTCTGAGAGCTTCAAGGTAGACCGAGAGGTTGCCAACGATTGGAACAGACTCAGAGAGCAAGCCGGCGGTAGACGTTCCAAGCGACTGATGACTGATGAACGTCGTCCCAGAGCTTATACCTGGAGTGACCGCGGTCGAGCTCTAGCCCGGTCCGAAGTGCATACCCATGTCAGGGTAAAACGATTCGCAAGGAAATCCTGATGAAGGAGATAGCACGCGACTTGGTGATTGCCGTTGCTGCCGTACTGCTGCTCGCTTCGTGTACGAGCGTAGCATCGACCAAACTGACTAGCCACTCGGCAAAGGTGTTCGTGAGGGCGACCGATGGATGGGGATGCGGGGCGGCTTGCGTTCAGCGTATAGCGATGGAACAGGCATCGGTCGTCACCATCCGGTGCGGGTTCGATCGATTTCTGGTCCAGGGTACTGACTCCGGTGTCGCCACGATTGGTGGACAATACGGAGGTAGCGCTTCTGTGGAAGAAATCATCTTCGACATGTACCTTGCGGCTCAGGCGCCAGAAAGCGCTCTAGATGCGCGTGCACAACTGGGGGAGGACTGGGAAGAGATAGTGGAGCGAGAGGAGCACCCCGTGACGGGGTGCTGAGGAGAGCAACCCAAGGGAGCAAGATGCGAGAGCCCCCTCGCGCGGGCGTATCACATTGAGGGGCAATGGCGTTGGCGCGCCGGGTTGCGCCTCAAGAAACCTTCCATCAGAAGCGCATGCGTGCAGCTGAGCTTTCGCTCCTCCGTCAAGTCGGCGAAGGAGTGGACTCGTGGATACTGACATGAAAGACTATCTCTCGTGCAGTTTGGTGGTTGGCGCGGTCCGGATGACCTTCGTGGGCGACCCATTGCCTGCGCGAAGTCGACACAAGCGATGGGTATCGGCTCTCTCCAAGAAGATGGAGCGCGCAGAGATGGGCGGCGCGCGACGACGTGTCGGTCGTCTGAGCAGGTTGTCAGTCTCGGAAGCATGGGCAAAGCCGGCTAGTGTACCGTACCGTATCGTAAGTCATTGACCAGTAGATCGGGAATGTGCTACGGTTCGCCCCGTACCAGGGAGGATCGAAGTGGCGAACCATCATACCCGGCAGATTCCAGAACCGTCTGATGAGCAACTGCAGGAATTGCAGCGCTGGGTAAGACGAACGACGACATCGCAGGCGCTGGCCTTGCGAGCGCGGATCATCCTGGAGACCACGGCCGGGAAGAGTGACATGGAAGTA
>JAPOQB010000317.1 GCA_026710965.1 Deltaproteobacteria bacterium
GATCACCTTGCGTCCAGCAACTTCGTAGCGCTTGACCCGCTCATGGTTCTCCACCAGCCGCTCAACCGTTTCGATCACGGGGACGAACCCCGTGGGTATCGCCACGTCCAGCACGACCATGCCGGCGTCCGGCGCGGGTCCCGTCGATTCCGGGGGCGTAAAGGAGAAGCGGGCGCTCACCTCGATCAGGTCGTCAACCGCCACGTGGTCGGCGCTGTACTCAACGTCAATCTGGAACATTTCCACCGCCGGCCGCTCCACTTCCGGCATGTTGAACCTTTGCACCACCTGGGCCACCACTCGGCCTGACCCGGCGGCGCTGATCTGCAAGTCAGCCCCGTCGGGCAGCTCCACGATCTGCACCACGTCAGCATTGTCCGCGTTTACCGCAACCTCCCGGCTCCAATCGCCGGAGACAAGGTCAACGGTCATGTCAACGTCGAACCTGGCGTCCGCCGCATACCCAATCAACGCCTGCAGGCCCACCACCGTGTCCTGCGTGGAGCCATAGCCGCCGAAGGCATTGCGCTGGGACACCAGCCATCGGGCGGCGTTGGCGGCGTTTAATCCGTCGCCCCGTTCCAGCAACGCCAGCAGCGCGTAGCCGGTGGTTTCCACGGACGCCGGGCCGCTCCAGTACAGCCTGCCTGCATCAGCGGTTCCCAGATCCAGCAGAGCCTCGATCGCGTCTCCAGCGTAGCGGCTATCGGCAAGTTCCAGCGCATAGGCCGCGATGGCCATGGTGTAGGGATCCGTAACGTCGCCCAGCCGGCTCTCCAGATAGCGAACCGACGCATCCGACTCCCGGTTGTAACCGGCCTCGTGCAGGGCGATGGCGACGTAGGCGGTGAGTGCGGTATTGCCCTGGAGGCCGCCCAGCAGTTCCTGGTCGTGCAGGAACCCGACCGGTTCAAATGAGCCGTCATCCCGCCGGTGGTCAAGTATCCAGTCGCCAGCGTCGCGCAGCACGGTTTCGTCGATGTAGATGAGCCCGTCGGCCTGGGCAAATGACTTGAGCACAAACGCGGTGAGCCACAGGCTGCCTTCGAGGTCGGATTGCCCGAAGGCGGAAAAACTGCCGTCGCTGCGCCGGTAGGTCAGCTCCCGCTGGTAGCCCGTGGTCATCAGATGCTCGGCTTTCGCCATTACCTCGGGCTTCAGCTGGCCCGTGGCGTCCAGGTAACGGGCGACGAATATGTTGGGGGCGCACAGGATCATATTTTGTTCGCCGCAGCCATATGGCATTTGCAGCAGGTTTTCCAGCCCGTCCATGGTCTGCGCCAGGTAGCTGCCGGTGAGGGCCGCGTAGGCGCGGTTGGAACCCGAAACCGCTCCCGGCGGCGCGGACAGGTTGTAGGTCAACTCGTCTCTGGGCGACAAGATGGCATTGTTCACCACTTCCTGGGCCACTCCTTCGGGTTCCACCAGCAGGTCCCTGATAACGGCGTCTGCCGCCGTCTCGCTGCGGGCCGTTACTTGGATGGGCAGGCTGCCCAATTCCGTCAGCCGGATGTCAAACTCAACCCCGCCCACCTCGTTGGGCGCGACCGTCACCGTTCGCGTCGGGTCATCCAGCAGCGCAAAATCCGCAGACTCCTCAATCTCCACACGGAACTCCTGGGGCGTGTCCAGGTAGTTGTACAGGGCGACCTTGACCGGAAACTCCTCGCCGCGAATGGCGGAATAAGGCAGGTCAACCTGCAAAAAGAATGGCTGGAACACGGTCAGCTCGGCGTTGCCGATGCCCAGGCCATGCTCCGGAGATACGCCCACGGCGCGCAGGTTCCAGGTGGTGATGCTGTCGGGCGCGGTTGCTGCCACGGTCGCGTTCCCCGCCGCGTCGGTCATCACATCGGTCCAAAGCCAGGTCTCGGGGAAGAACTGCCGCACCCGCTCCACTTCGGCCAAGCCGTCGTCGGCTATCGAGGCAGCCGCCTGCTGAGCGGATCCGTTAGAAGCGGCCGGGGCTGGGGCTCCTTCGGACCCGCCGCAGGCAATCAGTCCGCCCGTTGCCGCGACCATGGCCAGGAACAGCGCGGCCGAGAAGGCCTGAAATGCCTTTACGATGCCAAACACTACCAGCGCAATGATTCCAACTACGGATGCGACGAAAAGGAATGCGATTATGCCGAATACCGCCAGCAACTGCCAGTCCCCGCCCCGGGATGGCTCCTGCCGCGGCCTGTGGAACTCCGACCCGGCCGGCAGCGCCTTGTTGCTCATCGTCAGCAGCCCGGCGGAGCTGAACGTTTCGGCAGCGCCCTGGGTCTCCACCCGGTCCGGCAGCCACTCCAGGTGAATTTCGGCCTGAGGCTGGGCGTACAGCCGCTCCAGCTCCGCAAAAACTTGCTGCAGGTTGAGGCGGTTTTCCGCCAGAATGAACACCGAGCGATCCACCGCCACCAGCCCGACTTTGGCCGGGCCTTCCGTCCGCAGGCTGATGTCCACCGCGTCGCCGGGCCGTACTTCATTGCTATTGAACCCGACTTCCAGCGACATGGGATAGCTGGCCGACGCGGAGAAGGGGATATAGTCAGCGGCCACCTCGTTGTCGGGCAGAATCTGATATACCAACAGCCGCGCCGTCGGCGCCATGGCCGGCGTCACCTCAAAAGCGATGTCCGGCGTCCATGCAATATCGGAAAAGACGACGCCGCTGCGCCCGACTACCTCATAGTAAAACTGCCGCGCTTCGGCGGTGGAATTGACCCGGAACGTGGCCCGAGCGCCCACCGACAGGGCCGTGTTGCCCGTCTGAGCCACGTGGGTAAAGTTGCCCGAGGGCGAATGGCCGGCCGGCATCGCCAGGCTGGCGTCAGCACTCGGCGACTGCGCGGTCACGGTCAACGCCACGGCCCCGCCCGGCGGGGCCAGTTCGAGCAAGACGCCGCCACTGTCTCCGGTTGCCAGGTCGTGGGATTCCTCGGAGACGGTCTCGAACTCCCCGTCAACGTAGCGAACGGCTACGGTCACATCGGCAGCTATGGGCAGCTGGTCGGGCGTTTCCGACACCACCAGGACCCCGAAGGGCAACCCCGGCTTGAAGGACAGGCTCTCTGGTATCAGTTGCAGGTTTACGGGCGCATCGGCAACGGTCAACAGCTGGGTGACCCGCTCCTCATAGCCGGTGGAGGGTTCTCGTACCGTACCCTCCAGCTGCAGGTTGCCCTGCCCGCCGGCCTCCGGCACGCCAGCCACATAGCCGGCCGGCGGAAGTTCGAAGGACGCCGCGCCGTCAATCTCGCCCCCAAAGCGGGCGTATTGCTCCCAAACCCCAACGTACCGGCGGGCGACGATTTCCAACTCGCCGTGCACCGGCTTGCCGAAACTGTACTCGGCGGACACCACACCGGCAATTGGCGCATCGACCAACGCCCACTCTTTGGGCAAATCAACGGAGATTTCATACTTGGGCAGTACGTACTCCTCGACACGGACGTCCAGCTGCGTTTCCTGTTCCTCCGCTCCGGCGATTATTTTCCAGACGCCCAGGTTGGGTTCGCTGGACAGGGGCAGGCCGGCCTCGGCCATGCCGAATTCGTCGGTATCCACCGTCTGCTTGAACACCTTGATGCCCTTGGCATCCAGGATCGACACTTCAACCGGCCCCGGCAGCGGCTTCAGGTCGGAGTCCAGCCGCAGGGCGCGGATGCGGATCTGCTGGCCCGGCTTGTAGATGGGCTTGTCGGTCTCCACAAACAGCAGCTCCGCGGGTTCCTCCACCCGCACCTTCGCGTTGTCGGTAAAGGCGCCGTCATCCGCGCCCCTGCCCTCAATCTGCAGCGTATAGTCGCCGGCGGGCAGCGTGGGCACGGTCAGGGGTATGGCGCCAGCGCCAGCTACCGATGTGCTGGACTGCGCGACCGGACTGCTTCCCTGCAGCAGGGCCAGCGTCACATCGCCCCGGGCCGGTTCCACACCGTCAAACAGGGACACCGACACGTATTCTGTCCGGTTGGCTCGGAGTACCGCAGGGGCTGCTGCCAGGTAGCCGTCCACGATCTCCGAGTATGCCCCTGGGTCCGGCGCTGACGTAGCCGGCATCGGCGCGGTGGGCGTCATCTCCGACGGGATAGTGCAGGCCGCCGCCGCCGTGGCGAAGATTATGGCGGCCAGGACCGTGTAGAGCAGCTTGAGGCTCATCTCAGCGTCCTTTGTTGCCGAAACAACAGCATTTGCGAACAGGTTGCGCATTGATTCATCTGCCAATCCGGTCGTCAGCTGCCGGGGGCGTCAGCCTCGAGACCGACCGCTTGAACCGCCAGGCTGGTGAAATCGGATACGGCAGTCGAATCCGGGAGGAGCAACTGTACGCGACGGGCCTCTTCCGACACGGCCTGGAGGCTGCCCTCACGAGCCCAGTAGCTCCCGCGCAGGACCTCGGCGAATTCGGCAACCACCGCCGACAGTTGGAACGTTGGAGCAGTCTCTTCAAAGGTCGCAGCCAGATCGCTGTGCTGGAACGCCTGGTTGATTTCGACCACCTCGTTGAATCCGACGTCCTCGTAGCGCATGTAAACCGTCCCGATGACGCCTTCGGCGCCTTCGCGGAGTTTCAGCTCATAGAGGGCGGTCACGCTGTGTCCGGCGCCGATCTCGCCGGCGTCCACCGCGTCATTGCGGAAATCGTCATCGGCCACGTCCCGGTTCTCGTAGCCCAGGAGCCGGTAGCGGCTGACGACCTCGGGGTTGAACTCGACCTGCACCTTGGCGTCCCTGGCGATGACCTGTAGGGTTCCGGTCAGGTTCTCAACGAAGATGCGGCGAGCCTCCGAGAGAGTGTCGACGTAGTAGTAGGAGCCGTCGCCGTCGTTGGCCAACTGCTCCATCAGGATGTCGTTGTAGTTGCCCATGCCGAAGCCCACGGTGGTGAGGGTCACGCCCTGGTCAACATATTCCTGGACCTGGCGCAAGAGCGATTCGTGACCGGTGTTGCCGACGTTGCCGACGCCGTCGGAGAGCACCATGACGCGGGTGATGCGATCGGATTGCACTTCGTCCACCGCCAGCTTGTAGGCGACCTTCAAGCCGTCCTCGACGTACGTCGAACCGCCCGGCTGCAGGGAGTCGATGGCCTGCAGGATCTTGCCCCGTTCCCGAGCTTCGGTGGCTTCGAGCAGCACGGAGCCGCGGTCGCCATAGATCACAATGGCAACCTTGTCGTCGGAGCGCAGTTCATCCACCAGTAGCCGGAGCGACTGCTGCACGAGTCCCAGCCGGTCCTCGCGAGCCATGGAGCCGGACACGTCGATGGTGAACACCAGCGTCGCGTCCTGCCGCTGCTCGTCGAGGAGTTCTTTCCCCTGCAGCCCAACGCGCATCAGCCAGTGATTGCCGTTGCCGAATGGGGACGGTGAGCCGTCGATATGGATAGCAAAGGCGTCATCTGTGGGAGCCTCGTAGCCCTGGTCGAAGTAATTTACGAACTCCTCCACCCGTATGGAGTTCTGGTCGGGCAGGTGCCCATCGTCCAGGAACCTGCGGGCGATGGTGTACGAGGCGGTGTCCACGTCGATGGCAAAGGTGGAGAGTTGGTCGTCCTCGGTGTCGATGAACGGGTTGACGCCGTAGTGCTGGAAGAAGGTCAGGTCGTAGGGCTTGTCGTTGACGGTGGCCGAGCCGCCGACGTTGTTGAAACCCTCGGTTTGGGGTCGTTCCGAGGCCGCCATTGCCGGCGTCGGCCGCGCGGCCGCCGGAGCGGACGTGGCGGCGGGGGCGGACTGGGCGACCTGGGGGGCAGCCGCGGGTGCGGCGGGGGCGGTGGCCTCCTCGCTGCCGCCGCAAGCCATTACGACCAACGTCAGCGCCATGGCCAGTGGAACGATTGCCTTTGACATTATTCGGTTCATCTCATCGCCTCCTTGAATTTGGGTGTGGCGACGTCAAGCTTAGGTGTCCACTGCCTGTACACTGAACGACAGATGTGTAACACTCGGCCCGTTTTGTGCGACAGGATTGTATCTTTTGCCAGATTTCGGGGAACTTCTCACCTCCCACATCAGCCGGTCGGGCATTAACGATTCCGACCTCGCCCGGCGCGTCGGGGTGAGCCGAGCGACCCTGATCCGCTGGAAGGAGGGACTCACCGCCAGGCCGCGCTACCGCGAGGATGTCCTCCGCTGCGCCGAGGAGCTGAGGCTCACGCCGGAGGAACGGGACGAGCTGTTGATCGCGGCGGATTTCGAGCCGGAAGCCCCTCCGTCCGAGGCACTGCCCGCGGAACCGGCCTCCAGCCCATCGCCCGTATCGCCGGTCGAATCAGATTCGCCCCCGGTTCCTGCCCGCAGACGCTGGATGCTCTGGGTAGCCGTGTCGGCCGCAGTGGTGGCGGTGATGGCTGGTGTCGCGCTGGGACTCGCGCTGATTGATTTTTCCGGCGAGCCCGACTATCCCGTGGCGCCAACCGGAGAGGCGCTGATTGATTTTTCCGGAGAACCGGACCATCCGGTGGCCGAAGCGGGCGAGGCGCTGATCGTGATCGCCCCTTTTGCCAACTACACGGCCGGGCAGGCCGGGTTTAACATCCGTGGCCGCCTCAAGGACAGCATAGACCGCGAGATTGCCGCCGCCGGACTTGAAGGCATCAGGATCGATGATTGGATGGAAACCGTCCCGGGGCACCGGGCGGCGTTGTCGGCCGCCGACCAGTCGGGCGCAGCGATAGTGATCTGGGGGGAATACGACAGCGGGAGGGTGCTGGCCAACCTGACTTCCAAACCCACCGAGAACGAATCCCTCGGCCCCCAGGTTGTGGAAATCGCCACATCGCCGTCCGAGTTGCCCACGGCCATCAACATCGACCTTACCGCCGAGGTGCGTTCCGTGGCCCTGCTCGCGCTGAGCCAGGTGTACCTGCAGCGGGGCGAGTATGAACCGGCCAAGACCGTGCTGTACCAGGCGCTGGAGCATCCGCCTGCGGATCCCGCTGCCCTGGCCAATATGCGCTACCGGTTGGGCCAAGCGTATCTGGGCGGCGAGTATGCCGACCTTGACGAGGCCATCTGGCGGTTCACCGAGGTGCTGTCGGTGCAGCCACGGTCCGCCGACACCTACAGCAGTCGCGGTCTGGCCTACCTGGAACGCGGGCGACCGGGCGACGAGGACCTGGCCATCGCCGACCTGACCCGGGCGTCGGAACTGGCTCCCAACCTGGCGGCCCCGTACTTCAACCGGGCAGTGGCCTACATAGCCAGGGATCGGCCCGGCGACCTGGACCGGGCGTTGGACGATCTGGAACGGGCCATCACCGCCGGCCTTGAGGGACCGGGAGTATTGGTTAATCGGGCGTCGGTGTACCTGGCACGGGGTCAAGATGGCGACCTTGACCTGGCTTTCGAGGACCTGGATCGCGCGATCAACATAGACCCTGACCTGGCGACGGCGTGGGTGAACCGGGGCAATGCCTTGCTGCAGAGGGGTGAAGACGGGGACATTGAACAGGCCATTGCCGACTTCTCGAAAGCGATAGATCTCGCGCCTGACAACGCGCTCGGGTATTACAACCGGGCGCTGGTGTATTCGGAGGCAGAGAAGCAGGAGCTTTCAAACTTTGACCTGTGGGCGGCGCAGGAACGGGATCCCCGAAATCCGGTGATCAACAACGCGCTGTGCTGGCAACTGGGAGTACAGCGCCGGCCGGAGGAGGCGCTTCCATTCTGCAACTTGGCTCTGGAGCGGGAGCCGGACGGGCGTGCGCGGGACAGCCGCGGGCTGGTTTACGGTGTGATGGGTTCGGCTGATGAAGCTGTCGCAGACTTCAGGGTCTTTCTGAACTGGGTGGATGCCTCGGAGAAACCGACCTGCCGTACCCCCTACGGTCCCAGCCGGGAGTCGTGGATCAGCGCGCTGGAGTCCGGCGACAATCCGTTCGACGACGCAACGCTCCGAAAACTGCGGTTGCGTCCGGAATCACAGTGGGGTAATTCCTGCTGAGTCATGCGCTGGATTGGCCATGGCCACGTCACTGGCCGCAGGGCCGTAGTGAAACTGGACCACGTCGAGATAATCCGTCCGCATCCGCCTGAGGCCCTGGTGGCAGGCGTCGACGATGCTGACCCTGCTGTAGTCGTGGAATCGCGGCAGGGGAACGCCGAACCTGGTGCGCTGCTCCGGCCGGAACCCGACGTTATCCAGGGGACATCCACATTTGCTGGCCAGGTAGAACTCGGACCGGCGTTGTGCAATATGCCGGCCGATGTGCTCCTCAGCCTCTCCGTAGTCGACGGCAAGTCACTGTAGTTGACGCCGGCATTGAGCACGGCGTTCAGGATTTCGGCGGGTTGACCTGGCGACAATGGCCGGCCCACACCCGCCACCATCTCCCGCAACTCAAGCGCGCCGCATCCCAGGGTGGTGACGTTCAGGCCGGTGCGGCCCAGGGTACTTGTCGGTAGGTCTGGCACGGCTTTCGATCAGCAAAGCTGATCCTCTCCAGTCGTGAGTGTCTGCTCGGAGTTGCCGCAACTGGGCGCCGCCGATTTACAGCCGTGGGTCGACCGGCTCGCTCTCCAGGGCCAGGACCGCGAAGGCGCACTCGTGGACGCGGTACAGCGGCTCACGGTCCACGAACCGCTGCAAGCCCTCCAGCCCCAGCGTAAACTCCCGCAGAGCCAGCGACCGTTTGGTGGACAGGCCGCGACCACGCAGCCGCTCCAGGTTGCCGGGCAATGTGTACTCGGGGCCGTAGATGATTCGCAGGTATTCGCTGCCCCGGCACTTCATCGCGGGCTGCACCAGGCCCCGTTTGCCGGTGGCGATGAAATTCACGGGTTTGACCACCATGCCCTCCCCGCCGGCACCGGTCAGTTCCTCCCACCAGCGGACGGCGGCGTCCTCATCGCCGGCGCCCAGGTTCACGACCCGGTGGCCGGTCTCTCGGAAGAACTTGGGGTCGGCCTGCCGGAGGCGTTCGGCCATCTCCAGGTGCCAGAGGTGGTCCCTGTCGGAATGGACCGCTCCCTCGCTGGCCAGAAGATGGAACGGCGCGAGCCTGACGTCATCCAGCGAGGCCACCGGCCAGCAGTACCGGGCGTAGGCATCGCGATACAGTTGCGCCACGCGGAGCCGGTCGTCGATTGATGCCGAGGATTCGCCCGTATCAACTCCCCGCTCCGTCGCCTGACGCAACAGCGCTTGCGCCGCCGAGAGGCCGGCCCTCGCTGACGCCCCCACCGGCGCGTACTGATCCACCAACAATTCCTGTGCCTTCATCGACCAAGGCATCAGCTCGCAGTCCAACAGGACCCACTCGGTCCCCAGTTCTTCCCAAAGACCGGATGCGGTGCAGGCCAGGCGAATCCGTTCCAGGAACTGCGCTTCGAGAACGGGGTCATCAAAGAACCTGCGACCCGTTCGGGTGTAGCAGGTGCCGGCGCTTTCGCTGGCGATGCCGAAACGCCGCTCGATGGCTTCGGCGTCACGGCCCACCACCACGACGGCGCGCGACCCCATGTGCTTCTCCTCACACACGACGCTGTCGACGCCATTGCTGCGGTAGTAGTTGAAAACATCGGCGGGGTGTTCCAGCAGGCCGGGAAGCCTGGAGGTTTCGCACGGGGAGATCGTGGGCGGCAGGTACACCAGCCACCGGGGATCCAGGGCGAACCGGCTCATGATCTCCAGGGCCGCGGCAGCTTGTTCCTCCCGGACGGTGACATTGCCACGAAGCCGGGTTGCCACCACGCGTTTCCCCGTCACGTCGTCGATGTCCAGCAGGTTCGCGGCCCGGTCATGCGGGGTCGTAACCCGGCCTGCGTCCTCGTCGCCGCCGCCCAGGGGTCGCACCGGCTCATAATAGACGCGCGCCGCCGGGACCGACACCAGCTCGTTTTCGGGGTAGCGCAGCGCGGTGAGCCGCCCGCCGAAGACGCAGCCGGTATCAACGTTGATGGTGCGGTTCAACCACGCCGGTTCCGTGACCGGAGTGTGTCCATAGACCACCGTAGCCTTGCCGCGATAGCCGGCGGCCCAGTCGGCGCGCACGGGAAGGCCCCATTCGTCCGTCTCGCCGGTGGTTTCGCCGTACAGGCAGAAGTCCCGTACCCGCCCGGACGCCCGTCCCTGGTACTCCTCCTTCATGCCCGCATGCGCCACCACGAGGTTGCCGCCGTCCAGCACGTAATGGCTGATCAGGCCGTCCATGAACTGAGTGGCCCGCTGCTGGAATTCGGGCGATTCCAACTCCAGCTGCGCCAGCGACTCCGCCAGCCCGTGGGACACCTGCACGTTCCGCCCCTTCAGCTTGCGGACGAGTTTGGATTCGTGGTTGCCGGCGACGCACAGCGCCGCGCCGTCCGCCACCATTGACATCACCAGCTTCAGCACGTTGACCACGCCGGGGCCGCGGTCCACCAGGTCGCCGACGAAGACGGCCCTGCGCCCTTCCGGGTGGGCCACCGCATAGCCATTGCCCTCGGCGTTTGGAGGCGTGATCCGGTATCCCAGGCGTTCCAGCAGCGCGACCAGTTCATCGAAGCACCCGTGTACGTCGCCGATGATGTCGAATGGACCCGTCTCGTGCTGGCGGTTGGTCCACGACGGCACCCGCGCGATGCTGGCCGCCTCCACATCTTCCGGAGAGTCGAGCACGTAGATATAACGGAAGCCCTCGCGTCGCAGTCCACGTATGGAACGGCGCAACTGCTGCGCCTGCCGGCGCACGACGTGATCGCCAAAGTTGCGGTCGTCGCGTCCCCGGTTGCGGGCCAGACAAACGGACTCCGGCATGTTCAACACGATGGCCACCGGAAGGCAGTCGTGCTCACGGGCCAGTTCGACCAGCGATTTGCGGGCCTGGGGCTGCACGCTGGTGGCATCGACCACCGTGAGGCGTCCGGCGCACAGGCGGGTGGAGGCTATGAAATTCAGCAGCGCGAAGGCATCGGGTGTCGCCGCCTGGTCGTTGGGATCGTCGGCCACCATGGCGCGGCAGGCGTCGGATGACACCACCTCCGTGGGCTTGAAGTGCCGGCCGGCGAAGGTGGACTTGCCGGCGCCGGACGGCCCAATCAGCGCCACCAGGCACAGTTCGGGGATTTCCAGGTTCATCGGGTGAAGACTCCCATCTGTGTCGGCGCGCCGTAGGTGGGATGTTCGGGGCCGATGTCCTGGAAACGCACGTCATAGCGTCGCCGTGCTGCGACCCCACCGGCCCAGGCGTGAAATTCCTCCCGGGTCCACTCGAAGCGGTGGTCCCGGTGCCGGAACTCGCCGGGCGGCAGATTTTCGAACAACGCGTTGTACTCGGAGTTGGGGGTCGTGATGATCACCGCGCCGGGTTGCGCCGCGCCGAACACGACGGCCTCGAACGCTTCCAGCCGGGGCGGGTCGATATGTTCGATGACCTCCATGCCCACGGCCGCGTCGTAACCGGCCAGCCGCCGGTCCTGATAGGTGAGCGACCCGTGGAGCAGCGTAATCCGCTCCCTTTGCGCAGCGGGGAGGGTGTCCAGACGCAGGCGGGCGTGAGCCGTTTCCAGCGCGCGGTTGGAGACGTCCATGCCGGCGATGGAGCGAAACGCGCGTTCACCGAGCAACTCCCGCAGCAGGTTGCCCTCGCCACAGCCCAGGTCCAGCACCGTGTTCGCGCCGACCTCCCGCAGGGCGGCGAGCACCGCCTGGATACGCTGCTCTCCCAACCGCAGGGGATTCTCGAGACGTTCCTCATCGTGCTGGCCCCGTTCGGTCGCGGCGTCGGGGTCGGCATGGCCGTCATCAGACAGTTGGGCCAGCGCCTGGCGCACCAGGCTGCGCTGGCGCTTGAGGTATCTGGTGGAGATCAGTTCCTGGTGTGGATGCTCTCCCAGCCATCCCGCGCCAAACCGCAGCAGCTTGTCCACCTCATCGTCGCCGACCCAATAGTGCTTGGCGTCATCGAGTACCGGCAGCAGCACATACAGGTGCGCCATCAAATCCTGCAGCCTCACCACCCCCTTGAGGCTCACGCCGAAGCATGGGCTGGTTCCCCACTCTGGAAAGTCCGCATCCAGCGGGTGTTCCTGGATATCAACGGCGTAGCCCAACGGTTCAAACAACTGGCGAATGAGTCCCGCGCCCTCCCGGGACGGCAGGGTGGGCAGTTGGGCCTCCAGGGGTATTGCCTGTTTTGCCAACTCCGGCCGTTCCCGGCTGTTGCCGGCCAACGCGCTGTTGAACACCGAGGCGATCGCCACGCTGAGGTAGGACGACGCGACGTAGGGGCGGTCGTTTACGTACTGCTGCAGCCAGCCGGCTGAATTGGACACGCCGGCTTTGGGACGCACCAGACCCACCGGGTCAATATCCAGCAGCAGGGCCGCGGTGCAGCGCTCCGCCTCCGCCACGGGGTAAAACACGTCGGCCCGGCCGAAGGGCAGCGTGAACGACTGGAAGCGGCCGGGGTTCTTGTGCAGCAGATATCCGAGGTCCGTCGCGGGACGATGCGTGGTGGAAATGGTCAGCAGCATATTTACAATGGTACGGCACGTCGCGAAGCGTGCACAAGGCACTGAAGCTGGCCGGGGGTTGCAGCCACCGCGATTGATGCACCCCGATGCACATTTAACGGTCTCACCGTGGAAGAATGCCTTCAATTACCAGAGTAAAGTCCCTGAGATTACGCTCTCTCAGGAACGACGGTCAGCTAAATTACCCATATGCGACAGCCTGGCTGGTCATGATGAACTCAGCTCGTATTTCCGCCGTAGTAGCTCTAATCCTGCTGACCGGTGTCGCGATTTGGGGTGGCACGCTGCACTTTCTGGAGAACGGAACTAACATCGCCGGTGAGCCGTTGTCTCCTGCCGACCGTAATGAGCAGGTTTTGCTGGATGGGCTGGCCGACGGGCACATTCTTTACTTCAAGATCGAGGACTACCGGATGGACCGGATGATTCCCGGTGCCAGCGACCCGCCGCATCGAGTGATTATCGAGAACTGGTGGCAGCCCGACACGGGTGAGCAGGGCGAACTGAACGTGGTGACGGTGCGCGACCAGGACGGTGGGTTGCTTCAATATACGCAAGCAATAGATGGAAAATATACGACTACGTACATGTCCAGCGGAGAGACGATGGAAATGAACATCCAGTGGGGCTCTCCGGCAGGGTGGATCGATTGGATTTGGAATCTGCCGCAGAGCCTGGCATCCAACCCTGATTTTGAGCTCAAGGGCATCGGCGAACTGAACGGGAGAGCCACGGTGATTTATGAAGGTTGGTCGGATTCGAAGAAGGCCCGGTGGGAGCGGGAGTTTGTGGAAGACGCGCCGTTGCTGCTGCGGCGCTCCATCTACCGGATAGATAGTGAAGGCGTGGAAACTATGACTGTAGAAGAAACCGTGGTCGAGTATCGTTTGCTTCCACCCGGCAGCAGTATCCCGCAGCTTCCTTAGCCCGAATCCACCGAAGGGATGCGGTGAGGCTGGTCAGACGAGGTATGAAAGGTGAAGGGAAGGGCCGGCAGGGCGTTAGTCCCGAGGGATTGGGACGTGTGCTGAGTTTGTCAGCGAGGCGAAGGGGATATTTTAC